>CAUCOL010000135.1 GCA_958444395.1 uncultured Lachnospiraceae bacterium | reverse complement strand
CCTGACCAAAAACGGCAAGTTCTGGATCTCCAGCAGTGCCGGTATCTATGTGGTAAATAAAGATGACCTGATCGCCAATAAGGACTACCGCTATACCCTGTTGAACAAGAACCACGGATTCGATACGACCCTGACCGCAAATGCCTGGAATTATATTGATCCTTCCGATAATATGTACCTTTGCTGCAGCACCGGGATCCGTAAAGTTTCTATCACAAACTACAATAACTTCAAATACAACTATCATGTCGCCATTGCTGGGGTGCAGGACGGAGAAAACACCGCGCTGGCGATCCGGGACGGTGTGTGCGAGATTCCCGCCACCACAAACCGCTTCACGATCACGGCTGCCGTACTGAACTTCACCCTGCAGAATCCTCTGGTACATATGTATCTGGAGGGCTTTGACGATCATGGGGTCACCGTCAATCAGAGCGATATGAAGGATATGACCTTTACGAACCTGCCACATGGCAATTACACCTTCCATCTGGAGATTCTGAATTCCGACACGATGGATGTGCAGAAATCCGTCACCCTGGATATCCGTAAAAAAGCGCACTATTATGAAAATACCTACTTTCAGCTATTGATCTGTCTGGCGATCTTTGGCATCATTATCATCGTTACATGGACAGTCGCCAAGCTCGGCAGTCTTTCCCTGATCAAACAGCAGTATCGGGAGATCCGCGCCGCCAAAGATGCCGCCGATCAGGCAAACCGTGCGAAAAGCCTGTTTCTGGCAAATATGAGCCATGAGATTCGCACCCCGATCAACACGATCATGGGGATGGATGAGCTGATCCTGCGCCAGGACATTTCCCCGCTGTTAGAGAAATATGCCAGAAATATCAAGCAGGCAAGCACTTCTCTGCTGTCAATCGTAAATGATATTCTGGATTTCTCGAAGATCGAATCCGGCAAAATGCATATTGTCGAAGAAGAATACCGGCTGGCAGATGTTCTGCGGGAGCTTGTGACGATGATATCCGTCCGTACACAGGAGAAAAACCTGAATCTGGTTACTAACTTTGATCCGGAGATTCCACGCGTACTGATCGGGGATGACGTCCGTCTGCGCCAGATTCTGTTGAATCTGCTGAGCAATGCCGTCAAATATACCAATAAAGGCATCATCGCATTTGGTGTGCGTGTGATCTACAAAGATATGGAAAATGTCCGCATTCATTTCTGGGTAAAGGACACCGGCATCGGCATCCGCCCGGACGATATGGACAAGATCTTCACGACCTTTGAACGGCTGGATGAACAGAAAAATGCACATATCGAGGGAACCGGACTGGGACTGAATATCACGAAAGATCTTCTGGCACTGATGAACAGCCGTCTTGAGGTCGAAAGTGTCTACGGTGAAGGTTCCAACTTCCATTTCTCTCTGGTACAGAAGGTAAAAGATATCGAACGCATGGGAGATTTTCAGCTGGAATCTGCTGCCGAAAAGAAAAAGGAACGCTACACACCGCTTTTCACTGCACCGGATGCGCATGTGCTTGTCGTAGATGATAATTCCATGAACCTGGCACTGATGAAAGCTCTGTTAAAACCGACTCTGCTGCAGGTTGACACGGCATCCAGCGGAGCTGCCTGTCTGCGCGCAGCTGCCGAAAAGCACTATGACCTCATCCTGCTGGATCATATGATGCCGGAAATGGACGGCATCGAAACCCTTGCCAAGCTCCGCAGTGAGCCAAACCAGTGCAGCGATGTACCGATCATCGTATTGACGGCAAATGCCGTCGCCGGAGCAAAAGAAATGTACCTGAAAGAAGGCTTCTCCGATTACCTGTCTAAACCGGTAACCGGAAAAGCCTTAGAAGAAATGCTCGCAGCCTATCTGCCGGACGCATTGATCCGACAGGAAACGCCTGTCAATGAACCATCCACTCAGACCGATCCTGCGCCGTCCGCAGAAGCCGGCAGCAATGAACCGCTTCTGGATCGGGCAGCCGGACTGGAGCTTTCCGGTGGACAAGAGGATCTGTATCATATGCTGTTAGACCTGTTCGTCGAACTGGCAGAAGAAAAAGAACCGCAGCTGAACGAACTGGCAGAAGAAAAGGACTGGAAGAATTATCAGCTGCAGATACACGGTCTGAAGGGCTCCTGCCTGAATATCGGTGCCAGACGGCTGGCACAGCAGTCACAGGCTCTGGAGGATGCTGCCAGCCGCGGTGACGAGGACTACATCCAAAAGCACCATGCCGCTGCGATGGAAACCTACCGTGCACTCGTACAGACACTGCGTGATTAATCCATTTTCTGTGCCAGCTGTGCCGGTGGCTGATGCAGGATCCGATATACCGGAAGGATACTTAAAAGGATATTCACCCCAAACAGCACTGCCAGCAGAACCAGTGCCAGCCACCACGGAAAGATCAGATAGATCTCCAGGGACGGTACGGAGGAGATAAACTTGATCACACCACCGGTGATCAGCACCGCCGGGATACAGCTATATGCCGTGATGATCAGCATTTCCAGCACATAGGACTTCATGATGCTTCTGCAGGAGATTCCTAACAGCCGGTATACCGTCAGCTCTTCACTTCGGTTTAAAGCGTTTGATTTCACAGTAAAATAGATCATCAGAACGGACAGGATGAATACGGTCAGTGCGACAATATATTGTCCACTGATACGGACATTCTGTTCTTTTTCGTATTGCTTGATCTGCGACTCATACTGACGTGTGGCAGACACTTTGAAATAAGCCGAATACTCTTTGCCTGAATTTTTAAAATACCGGATCGCTTTCTCCGGATCCTCCGTATAAAATTTAAACTTCCTAACTCCTTCTATGTAATACAGCCGGATGGCATCACAGTTTTTCGAGGACAATACATAATTAATGCCCATCTTATCGGGAATCAGGAACTGATTGATACAGGTATGTCCGATGGCTTCTGAAAGCTCCTGCATCTTCTGCTTCTTATCACGATTTTCTTCATACACATTATGCTCATCATAGAACACCTGCTCACTGACTGCCGTCTGGTCATCCGTTAGCTGCAGATCACTATACTTCTCCGGGTACATCTTCTTCAGATCCTGATCGGATATGATATGCCAATTCCCATAATTCATACTCATCATCAGGTCTTTATTCATATAGACTGTCGGCTCATTTGTGTCACTGATACCGACAATCGTCAGCTCCTGCCCGTTTACAATTGTCTCTGCCTTCATGCCAACGAAGGATTCATTCTTATTATAAAGCTCCCCTAACAGGTTATCCTGTGCGCGGAAACGGTCTAACAGCCAGCGATCTACGACGATCTCATTCCATTTTTCGGGCATCTTTCCTTCGATCAGATCGCTTTTCTTCAAATGTTCCACCGACACGGCAGAAAAATCCCGGATCTTCTTCGTCAGATTGTGAATCTGCTGAAATCCATCATAGGATAACGATAAGATACCACCTGTCTCCGGTACAACATCCGCATATTCCGTCCCCTCTATATACCGGTCAAAGTACTCGGCAACCTGTTTGTCCAATGCCTCTGCACTCCCCGAAGAGCTTCGCTCCAGCTCCACATGCACATAGTGGGAATCCTCTGTCACGATATCCTTCAGATCCACGGAACGTTTCATCATATAATCTGCCAACGCCAGCACCAGCAGAACAGAGGTCACCAGCAGGATTCCGGACATAAACCGCCGGCGGCGCCCCATGATCCGGATGTTTTCACAGGCAAGCTGCCAGATCTGTCTGCCGGACAGATCAGCACGTCGTTTTGTCTGCACACGCGGCAGGTCATACCGTATCTCCTCCATCTCAGACTGTTCCAGCTTTGGACGCACTGTGTCAAGCATCTGACAGCCACTGTCATCGCCTTCCAGCATCAATGGGACCCCATCCAGACTCTGAATATAGAGTTTTCCGTCCTTCCAGGCGATATTTAAGTGTATTGGACGATGCTCCTGCTCCCTCTGCTCATACAGATGGATCTGATCATCCCCTGCCTGCAGATCGGTTCGCTCCATATCCCGCAGATAGATATTGGCATCGTCGATCTTTTCATAGCTGTCCTGCGCCTGATTGATATAATCCCGCCGGATCGAACCATCCTCAATCTCTATGATACGATCCGCAAAGAAATGCGCAATATTCTTCTCATGAGATACCAGGATCACCAGACATTCCTTTGCGATACTCTTCAGGATTCCCATCGTACGAAGCGTATTTTCTTCGTCCAGATTTCCGGTCGGTTCATCCGCCAGTATGATCTGCGGAGACTTCACAAGAGCCCGGGCGATCGATACTCTCTGCTGCTGCCCGCCGGATAGCTGTGACACCAGCTTCTTTTTATATTTGGTCATATCCAGAACAGCCAGCACATACTCGACTCTGGCATCCTTTTCTTCCTCTGTCAGATCAAAAACATTCAGAGCCAGTTTGATATTATATGCCACCGTATACTCCTGCAGCAGATAATAATTCTGAAAAATATAGCCAAACTTCTCATTTCGCAGATGTTCGATCACTTTTGCGTTGTATTTCTCCAGGACTGTCTCATCCACCTGCAGTGTCCCGGAGCCAAAAGTATCCAGACCACCCAGCACATTTAACAGGGTCGTCTTACCCGAACCGCTCTCGCCCAGAATGCATACCAGCCCTTTCTGTGGCAGCGTAAGATCCAGTTCCTTTAATACATGATTTTCATTTGTCTTTCCTTTATAAAAATATTTATCCAGTTTTCTGATCTGAATCATGCGCGCTGCTCCTTTCTTAAGTATCTGTGGAAGAAACCGACTGTCAGTCCCATCAATATCAGGTTATACAGAAGATAGCCGAGCATGCCCGGTATCGTGTAATATGTCACGATCTCTACGATCATCGGTATGCCCGCCAGCTTTAGTGCCAGCATGACTACCGCAGTTAATATGACTGCAAATATGCACAATGTTCCCATTTCCAGATACCCCAGCTGATAGAGCGGCTGCTTCTTCATTCCCATAAAGCGCAGCACATCATATTCTTTGCGGCGTCCCTTCAGGATCGAGCGTACGATCCAGATCTGCAGGATCAGCATAACTATCAGAACAGCCACAGAGAGTGCGATCGTCTCCAGGCGGCGGTTCACCTTCTCCGGGATATATTCTGTCGTACTGACACGATAAGAGCTGACGGCATCATAGCCCATCGCCCGAAGTGCCTTCAACACGTTATCCGTCCTGGTATAATTGGTAATATATACACTCGCCTGTGTCGTCCCTTTGCCGTAGAGTTTCTGAAACAGCTCCCTGCTGACCTCCAGAAAACCGGGACCCTGTGACGAATAGTCTGACGTTACATTGGCCTGAAGCAGCGTTTCATCACGATTCGTATCATTATCCGAAAGATGTTCGTTATCAATATACCAGTCCTCTGCATCGTCCTCATCAAATCCGGCATCAGAATCCTTATTCTTCAAATGAATCTGCGCCTGTCCGGAAGATACCTGTCTGGTTCCCTCTGATTCAAACGGATGGATATAAGTTGGTCCATTTTTACTTTGTTTTTTCTGATCCTTATGGTTCCCGGAACCACGCACATCATTTCCCTGCAGATCTTCTGCGATCAGCGGAATGAACGGCATACTGTTGGAATATACTTTGTAGAGCATGTCATAGTCATAGTCCAGGATACAGCTGCCACCATCCA
>CAUCOL010000134.1 GCA_958444395.1 uncultured Lachnospiraceae bacterium | reverse complement strand
GAGCACGGTTCAGCATAACAGGATGCTCACGAATAACTTCTTCAAGCACATCCCATACCTCCGGCTGAAGCTTCTCTACCATCTTCTTTGCCTGCTTGATATTATGTGCTGTGCCGTCTGCTACCAGTTCTTTCATAACAAATGGCTTGAACAGCTCGATTGCCATCTCTTTTGGCAGACCACACTGATAAATCTTTAATTCTGGTCCTACTACGATAACAGAACGTCCGGAGTAGTCAACACGCTTACCTAACAGGTTCTGACGGAAACGTCCCTGTTTACCTTTCAGCATGTCAGAAAGGGACTTTAACGGTCTGTTACCAGGGCCTGTTACAGGACGACCACGACGACCATTATCGATCAGAGCATCTACTGCCTCCTGCAGCATTCTCTTCTCGTTACGTACGATGATGTCCGGCGCACCTAACTCTAACAATCTCTTCAGACGATTGTTACGGTTAATGATACGACGATACAGATCGTTCATATCAGAAGTTGCAAAACGACCACCATCCAGCTGTACCATTGGACGTAAATCCGGTGGAATAACCGGGATCACGGTCAGGATCATCCACTCAGGCTTGTTGCCTGACTCACGGAATGCTTCGATCACTTCCAGTCTCTTGATGATACGTGCACGCTTCTGTCCGGAAGCTGTCTTTAACTCTGTTTTTAACGTAACAGACTCTTCTTCCAGGTCAATACTCATCAGCAGCTCCATGATGGACTCTGCACCCATGCCGGCACGGAACATATTTCCATAGTTGGCCTTTGCTTCCTGATACTCTGCCTCTGTCAGAATCTGTTTCTGCTGCAGGCCACAGCCATCCTGTGCCTCCAGTACGATATAGGATGCAAAATACAGCACCTTCTCCAGATTCTTTGGAGATACGTCCAGGATCAGTCCCATACGGCTAGGGATTCCTTTGAAATACCAGATATGGGATACCGGTGCTGCAAGCTCGATATGACCCATACGCTCACGACGAACGCTGGCTTTTGTAACCTCTACACCACAACGGTCACAAACGACACCTTTATATCTGATCTTTTTATATTTACCACAATGGCACTCCCAGTCTTTGCTTGGTCCAAAGATCTTTTCGCAGAAGAGACCATCTTTCTCTGGTTTTAAGGTTCTATAATTGATTGTCTCCGGCTTCTTAACTTCGCCACGTGACCATTCTCTGATTTTTTCAGGGGAAGCCAGACCAATTTTGATCGCATCATATGTGATGTGCTTCTCTTCCTTTACATTGCTTTCTGTCATAGTAACCTCCATCTGCCCTGACGGGCTCTATATTCGGTTGATTCCTTACTCAAAACTTGGTTCTTCAGATGCTTCAAATGCACCAAATGAATCATTTTCAAGCTCTTCTGCAGTTCCCTCTGTGAAACCAGCCGCCTCAAATGACTCTCCATTGCCAAATGCAAAGTTCTCATCACCGTCAATCAGTGGCTTGATCTCTTCGTCATTGTCTTCCTCTACGCTCTCAGACATCTTCACTTCATTACCGTTCTCATCCAGAACCGTAACATCCAATGCCAGTGCCTGCAGCTCTTTCAACAATACCTTGAAGGACTCAGGAATACCAGGATCCGAAATGTTCTCACCTTTGATGATTGCCTCATATGTCTTTACACGACCAACTACATCATCGGACTTCACTGTCAGAATCTCCTGCAATGTGTATGCAGCACCATAAGCCTCCAGTGCCCAAACCTCCATCTCACCGAAACGCTGACCACCGAACTGAGCTTTACCACCCAGAGGCTGCTGTGTAACCAGTGAGTAAGGACCGGTAGAACGTGCATGGATCTTATCATCTACCAGATGGTGGAGTTTCAGATAATGCATGAAACCGATCGTTACCGGGCTGTCGAAGAACTCACCCGTACGTCCGTCACGAAGTCTTACCTTACCATCACGGTTGATCGGAACACCCTTCCACTGCTGGCGGTATTCTTGGTTATTTAACAGATACTCCATTACTTCCGGATCTAATATGTCTTTATATTTGTCTTCGAAAGGAATCATATCTTTCAGACGTTCGATCTCTTTCTCGTCACCATCTTCTTCTGCCCTGGCACGTGCTTCTGCCAATTCTTCCTGATTCAGCGGTGTATTGGCATAATCATTTGCCAGCTCCAGTGTATCCATGATATCGTACTCTTTCGCACCATCAAAGACAGGAGTTCCTACATTGAAACCAAGAACTTTGGCTGCCAGACTCAGATGAATCTCGAGCACCTGACCAATGTTCATACGGGAAGGCACACCCAGCGGGTTCAGCACGATATCCAAAGGACGACCGTTTGGAAGGAATGGCATATCCTCCACAGGAAGTACTCTGGAAACGACACCCTTGTTACCATGACGTCCAGCCATCTTATCACCAACCTGGATTTTACGTTTCTGTGCGATATAGATACGCACGGTCTCGTTTACTCCCGGTGGAAGCTCGTCGCCATTTTCACGTGTAAATACCTTTGCATCTACGATGATACCAAATTCACCATGTGGTACCTTCAGGGATGTATCTCTGACCTCACGTGCTTTCTCACCAAAGATCGCACGAAGCAGTCTCTCTTCTGCTGTCAGCTCTGTCTCTCCCTTTGGAGTAACCTTACCTACCAGAATATCTCCGGCACGTACCTCTGCACCGATACGGATAATACCACGCTCATCCAGATCCTTCAGTGCATCATCACCGACACCCGGTACATCACGGGTAATCTCTTCTGCACCCAGCTTCGTATCTCTTGCCTCTGCCTCGTATTCACTGACATGTACAGAGGTATAAACATCTTCCTGTACCAGTCTTTCACTCAGAAGAACGGCATCCTCGTAGTTATAACCTTCCCATGTCATGAAACCGATCAGCGGGTTCTTACCAAGCGCGATCTCACCATTGCATGTAGAAGGACCATCTGCGATAACCTGTCCTGCCTTTACTTCGTCTCCCTTGCGGACGATCGGGCGCTGGTTGATACAGGTACCCTGGTTGCTTCGCTGGAATTTTGCTAATTTATAGTTATGGAAATTGCCATCATTTCCTTTGATAATGATCTCGTTGGAAGCAGAACGCTCTACAACACCATCTTCCTGTGCTACGACACAGTTACCGGAATCGACTGCCGCCTTCATCTCGATACCTGTACCAACAACAGGTGCTTCTGTCACCAGAAGAGGCACTGCCTGACGCTGCATGTTGGAACCCATCAGCGCACGGTTCGCATCATCGTTCTCCAGGAATGGAATCATCGCTGTAGCTACAGAGAATACCATCTTTGGAGATACGTCCATCAGATCGATCTTATTCTTCTCAAACTCAGAAGTCTCTTCACGGAAACGACCGGATACGTTCTTACTGACGAAATGTCCTTCCGCATCCAGCTTCTCATTCGCCTGTGCAACGATGAACTTGTCTTCTTCATCCGCTGACAGATATACCACTTCATCTGTAACACGTGGGTTCTGAGGATCTGTCTTATCTACCTTACGATATGGAGCCTCAATAAATCCATACTCATTAATACGTGCATAGGATGCCAAAGAGTTGATCAGACCGATGTTAGGACCTTCGGGCGTCTCTACAGGACACATACGTCCATAATGGGAGTAATGTACATCTCGCACCTCGAATCCGGCACGGTCTCTGGACAGACCACCCGGTCCCAATGCGGAAAGACGTCTCTTATGTGTCAACTCACTCAGTGGGTTGTTCTGATCCATGAACTGGGACAGCTGGGAACTTCCAAAGAATTCCTTCACAGCTGCCGTAACCGGTTTGATATTGATCAGAGACTGTGCTGTGATCGTCGTCAGATCCTGTGTGGACATTCTCTCACGAACGACACGTTCCATACGGGACAGACCAATACGGTACTGGTTCTGTAACAGTTCACCAACCGCACGAATACGTCTGTTGCCCAGATGATCGATATCATCCTCATGACCGATCTCATACTCCAGATGCATATTGTAGTTGATTGAAGCGAAGATATCTTCTTTCGTAATATGCTTTGGAATCAGCTCAGAAATATTATCCTGAATCGCCTCAATGATCGCATCCTGCTCTTCATTTTCTTCCAGGATCTTCTGCAATACCGGATAGTATACAGACTCTGTCACACCGATCTGTGCCGGCTCTACATCCGGCAGATAGTAACGGAGATCAACCATCATATTGGAAAGAACTTTCGCTACATGCTCTTCCTTCTCAACCATAACATATGGAATCGCCGCATTCTGGATCTGTGTAGCCAGCTCTTCTGTGATCAGTGTGCCTGCTGCCAGGATCTCACCTGTCACGGTATCTACTGCATCCTCAGCCAGCTTGCAGCCTGTGATGCGGTTCTTCAGGTGCAGCTTTTTGTTAAATTTGTATCTGCCGACTTTTGCAAGGTCATATCTCTTCGGATCGAAGAACATACCATTCAGAAGGTTCTCTGCACTGTCTACAGAGAGTGGCTCACCCGGACGCAGCTTCTTATATAACTCCAGAAGACCATCCTGGTAATTTTCTGTGGTATCCTTCTCGATACTTGCAAGAATCTTAGGCTCCTCACCAAAAACTTCCTTAATCTCAGCATTCGTTCCAAGACCTAACGCTCTTAAGAATACTGTAATAGGTACTTTTCTATTTCTATCAACACGAACAGAGAAGACATCATTGGAATCCGTCTCGTACTCGAGCCATGCACCACGGTTTGGAATCACCGTAGCAGAATAGAGTTCTTTACCGATCTTATCATGTCCAATCGCATAATAGATGCCAGGGGAACGTACCAGCTGGCTAACGATAACACGCTCTGCACCGTTGATAACAAATGTACCAGTTTTCGTCATTAAAGGAAGATCACCCATGAAAATCTCATGCTCTTTGATTTCCTCGGTTTCCTTATTGTGTAATCTTACTTTCACTTTTAAAGGTGCAGCATAAGTAGCATCTCTTTCACGACACTGATCAATATCATATTTGCGCTCTTCTCTGCACAGCTCGAAATCTACGAATTCCAAGCTCAGATGACCACCAAAGTCAGATATTGGGGAAATGTCACGAAATACTTCTTTCAGACCTTCATCCAAGAACCATTGGTAAGAATTGGTCTGCACCTCAATGAGATTTGGCATCTCAAGGACTTCCTTTGAATGGGCATAACTCATTCTTACACCGTTGCCTACTTTTACCGGACGTATCCTGTTCTTCTCCATCGATGTTTCACTCCTTAATTTTTTAGAGTATTTTGCAGCCACTTCTATAAAAACGTCTTTTCTTTTTCACTAATCTATGCTATAATAAAAAAGCAAGATATTTATAGTATATTCAGCCACAATAGTGCATTTTTCATCCTATCACAACTAGTTTAGGATGTCAAGTGCTTTTTTTCTATATAAGATTAAGGAGCGGTCAAAGATTCGGAAAATCAGCCTGTCAGGGAAATTCCGATCTTTTGGCATCTTTCTATAAAACATAATGTATTAGGAGGTTACATATGGATATTGAGAAATTACTTGCAGAAATGACATTGGAAGAAAAGGCTGGTCTCTGCTCCGGTGCGGATTTCTGGCATACCGAGGCTGTGAACCGGCTGGGTATTCCTTCGGTGATGGTTTCCGATGGTCCACACGGGCTGCGCAAGCAGGATGGCGAATCCGATCATATGG
>CAUCOL010000133.1 GCA_958444395.1 uncultured Lachnospiraceae bacterium | reverse complement strand
CCTATATGGTCTCCGGACTGGCAAATACAAAGGCGACCACGAACCAGTTAGACCTCAGCTGGACAGACAGCGGTGCCTCTTCCTACCGTGTATACCGGTCGGTAAATGGTGGCGAGTACGCATTCGATAAAGCGGTATCGGGTGCTGCTATCTCAGATACAGAGCTGACACCGGGTACTGTCTACAGCTATAAAGTGTCTGCTGTCTTCGACTCACTGAACCTGGAAGGTCCTCAGAGCGAAGAATTACGCTGTGTTACAAATCCAAACAAAGCATCTGGTCTGAAGGTCGGAGGATTTGCTGCCGCTTCCGTTACATTAAACTGGACCGCTGAGCCTTCTGCTTCCGGCTATGTCATTTACCGCAAAACTTCTTCTACAAGTTTTACGAAAGTTGGCATCACCACAGAGCTGACCTATACAGATACTTCTGTCGCCTCAGGTACGTCCTACTTTTATTGTATTGCCGCATATGCCGACTCGGAAGCACATATCGGTGAACAGTCCGGCCAGGTCAAGGTATCAACGCTTCCGGCGCAGCCGGTCGTTACTCCAAAGGCAGGCGAAGGCAAGCTCCGCCTGAAATGGACTGCTGTTACCGGCGCATCCGGCTATTATGTATATCAGCTGCAGGAAGACGGCTCTTATACACAGATTGATACATTGAAGGGAAAAACAGCAACCTCCATCGAATACAAAGAACTGACAAACGATACAATATACAGCTATAAGATCTATGCTTATAGAAATATCTCAACGCTGGTTCTGGATTCTATGACACCGGATGTTGTCACGACACAGGTACTGGTCAGCGAGGATCCAAAATCTATCGATGTTACACCTGCCCTGCAGGCAAAAACATCTACAACTGCTTATAAATACAGTACCAAAGCCAAATTACTGAAATCCAAAGGCTGGAAGGTAGCCAATCAGAAAAAAGCGGCTGTTTATGCCAAGAGTTACATCATACCGGGTCTGAAGAATACAAACGTAGCCGGATATACAAGTACGAATATGTGTCCACAGGCTATGTGTTTTGCCGGAAGCTACATGCTGATCACTGCATATGACCGCGATCTGGAGGAACGTTCCGTGATCTACGTACTGGCTAAGAGCACGAAGAAGCTACAGACCGTGATCGTACTGGATAATAAAACACATGCCGGCGGTATCTGCTATGATGGCACATATGTCTGGATAACCTCCGGTTCAAAACTCTGCAGCCTGCCATTCTCCGAGATCAAAAAGGCAGCAAAGGCAAAAAGCCGTTACGCAGAGGTATCTTTCCTCAGCAGTGTTGCAATGGATACAAAGGTATCCTTCGCAACCTATTATAAGAAAAAGATCTGGGCAGGAAGCTATGAATCCGATGAATCAGGACAGCTGTGCGGATATAAGATTACAAAAAACAGTGAGGGGAAGCCAACACTTGACAGTGCCTGCGAACTGACGATTCCATCCCGTGTACAGGGTATCGTATTTACGAAAAATGGTCGTCTGATCTTCTCCCGCGCCTACTCTTACACCCATCAGCTGGATGTATATAAACCAAAGAAGATCGGTACTTTCAATATGACACTGGGTTCGCGGGAATCTTACATCCCGATGCCCTCTCTGAATCAGGGGATTGATATTGTAGGTAAGTATCTGTATGTAAACTTTGAATCCGCTGTCTCTCCGCAGGCAGAAAACTTCATGGATCGTGTCGTAGCATTTAATATGAAGAAACTGAAATTAAAATAATAAAATCCTTCCTGCACAGGCATGGACAGATTTGGACGAGAGCGCAAAGAAAAGAGCCGTTTCCCCGGTAATCGGGGGATCGGCTCCTTTTGTAATTCCACGATATCTGTCTCATCGCATCCCGTGTCTGACCACTGGCAGACGCCGGATATTTAATCAATCTTAAACTGCACCTGTAATGGTTCTTTAAGTGGTTTTCCACTGACAGAGGTTACATTCGTCGTAATATTCAATATGTAAGATTCATTCTGTGCGTATGATTCCAGTGGTTCCACCTCGATCTCATTTTCCATTGAATTATATCGTATCGCAGTCTTAAGTGGCGACAGATCCAGAGATGTCACGTAAAGATTTACATTGTTCACCGTCTTTGGGTCCAGTGGAACATTAAACTTGATCCTCCATACAAACTTTCCGGTTTTAAACTTCAGATCCTGTCTTACTTTATTCTCCAGTCCCCGTGTCATTGATTCAAATTCCAAATAGTTTGCCACTGTATCTCCTGCCTTTCCTTTTCATCGTAACAACTGTCCACATCTTCCGCACGCATATATAATGCACTGCACAAATCATCCAGACAGCTATATCTAAACATACTTTAACACAAGTTCTCTGATTTGTGTAGTTAAAAAAAAGAATTGTAAATCTTCTCCCCGGGATATATACTAAAAGTAATTCATATCACCTGATAAAAATGGGATATGCAAAGTCAACGCATCACAAAAACAGAAAATGACAAAGAGGTCATTTAGAAAGAGGAACTTTATGTCAAAAGTGAACTTTAAACCAGGAAACATGCTGTATCCACTGCCTGCTGTCATGGTCAGCTGCGGAGATATCAACGGAGTTTCCAATATACTGACCGTAGCCTGGACAGGCACGATCTGTACCAATCCGCCGATGGCATATATTTCCGTCCGCCCGGAACGCCATTCCTACCCAATCATCCGTGAGTCCGGTGAGTTTGTCATCAATCTGACGACCCATCAGCTTGTCCGTGCTACGGATTACTGCGGAGTCCGCTCCGGGCGCCAGCAGAATAAATGGGAGGACTGCCATCTGACACCGGTTGCTGCCGATACGGTCAAATGTCCCATGATCGAAGAATCTCCGGTAAATATTGAATGCAAGGTCAGACGGGTGCTGGAGCTTGGCTCACACCATATGTTTATCGCCGATGTCACTGCCATACATGTAGATGATCGTTATCTTGACGAGAAGAACACCCTGCATCTGGATCAGGCAAATCTTCTTGCCTACTCTCACGGCACATACTTCGACCTCGGTAAGACACTGGGAACCTTCGGATATTCTGTGCGTAAGAAAAAGAATACCGGCAGAAAACGCTCATCCGGAAAAAGAAAATAAAACTACAGAAACACCGGATAAGTTACAACGAGAAAAGTCGCCACCGTACATCTGCTGCATATAATAATGAAAGAAGACTTCGTGTATTTTATATAAGAACATCTAAAACCATACCGAAGGATTGCAGCATTTCATAGAAAGGCAGGGGTTGTGTATGAAGATCAGCTATATAAAGATACAAAATTACAAATCGATCCGCGAACTTGAGATTTCCGACATGGAAAACGCACTGATACTGGTCGGTAAGAATAACACCGGTAAAACCGCTGTTATTGATGCCATTCTTCTTGCCACCGGCAACCATGCACCGCAGAAAATGGAGTTTCTGGATCCTGACAAAAGCCTTTCTATCTCCTTGAAGATTGAGATCACACCGGAGGATCTGACGTACTATCATTCTCGTCAGATTGTAAGCCGGCACAAGGATTATGATAAATGGTTTGCTGAATTTTGCTCTCTGCTGCCATCCTACCAGGATGATACGATCTCTTTTACCTGCCGTATCAATCCGGAATTAAACGTCCGCTACAACGATGGCTTCCAGAAGCATAATCCAAATATTCCGGCGATCTTCCCAAAGATCTACCATATCGATCAGACACGAAACCTGGATGCTCTGCAGAATGATGTATTCAGCTTCTACGATAAGGAATCTTTCCAGCTGTTGAAAGAAAATGAATGTACCTTTGATCCAAACAAGAAATGTAACCGCTGTTTTGAATGCATCGGTCTGATCAATAAAAAGACACCGGAAGAACTCACTTTATTTGAAACAACCCGTCTGCTTCAATATAAATTATTCCACACGAAGCTGACGGAATTTGAACAGAAAGTAAATTATTATTTTCATCGGAACGGAAGCCCTTCGCATGAGATCCGCTATGTGATGGACTTTGATGTAAACAATCTTCTGCATATCGACACACAGCTATACAGCGAGGAACGTGGCGGTTTTGCCGGATCGATCCACATATTCAGCGAAGGCATCAAGAGCATCTATGCCCTCTCACTGCTGGAGGCATATATCGACGAAGCCAATACTCTGCCCTGCATTATACTGATGGAGGATCCTGAGATCTATCTGCATCCACAGCTGCAGAAGGTCGCAAGTGAGATTCTGTACCGTCTGTCAAAGAAGAATCAGGTCATCTTTTCGACGCATTCACCAAACCTGATCTTCAACTTCTCCTCCCGTCAGATCAAAGAGGTGATCCTGGACGAGGCATATTACACGACTGTCCGTCCGGAGACAAATGTAGACAACATCCTGAATGATCTGGGCTATACGGCAAATGATCTGATGAACGTCAGCTTTGTATTTATCGTAGAAGGGAAACAGGACAGCAACCGTCTGCCACTTCTTCTGAAGAAATATTACTCCGAGATCTACGACGAGAACGGCAATCTGCAGCGTATCACGATCATCCCGACAAACAGCTGCACCAATATAAAAACATATGCAAATCTGAAATACATTAATAAATTATATTTAAAAGACCAGTTCCTGATGATCCGCGACAGCGATGGCAAAAATCCAAAATATCTGACGAAGCAGCTCTGCAGCTACTACGGGCAGCGCGCCAAAGAAGACGTCGGAAACCTGCCTCGTGTCGAACCGAAAAACGTTCTGATCCTGAAATACTACTCCTTTGAAAACTATTTTCTGGATCCAAAGATCATGACGAAGATTGGCGTCGTCAAAAGCGAGGAAGATTTCTATAACATCCTGTATAAGAAGATCAAGGACTATCTGTTCAAGCTAAACAGCTTTAAACGGATGCAGCGTATCAATAATATCCGGATCCGCTCCAAGCAGGACGTCAAGGATAACATCGAGCTGATCAAGATCTATGTACGCGGACACAACCTGTTCGATATCTTCTATGGACGCTATCACGGGCAGGCAGAGCAGGAGATCCTGGAAAAATACATCGACATAGCACCACGCGAAACCTTCCAGGACATCTTTGATGCCATAGATTCTTTCGTATATTTTGAAAATCGTCGCAAACACAGTTGACATGTGCCATATTTAAGTTATAATGGTAGTTATGTAAAAATGTCTGAACTTTGCTCAGAATAAAATTACGATACGATTTATACACACATTTTGATAGATATTGGAACAGAAACAGACTTTGATTGGATGAGGTGCAGAATGGAAAATCAGTATATTATCAAGGGGGGTATCCCTTTGCGCGGTGAAGTCACGATAGGCGGCGCAAAAAATGCAGCACTGGGCATTCTTGCTGCTGCGATTATGACAGATGAGACCGTTACGATAGATAATCTCCCGGATGTTCGGGATATCAATGTATTACTGACAGCAATCGAAGGGATCGGCGCGACCGTAAACCGCATCGGACCACATAGAGTACAGATCAACGGAAGCACGATCAGTGATGTAACGATCGACTACGATTCCATTCGTAAAATCCGTGCATCCTACTATTTACTGGGTGCTCTGCTCGGTAAATACAGAAAGGCACAGGTAGCTCTTCCGGGAGGCTGTGATATCGGAAGCCGTCCGATCGGCCAGCATCTGAAGGGATTCCGCGCACTGGGAGCAAC
>CAUCOL010000132.1 GCA_958444395.1 uncultured Lachnospiraceae bacterium | reverse complement strand
CGGTATTCTTACTGTATGTAGGAATATGGGTGCAGATATTACACTCTCTAATGTGAAACAGGATGTTGGAGAACCGGTTGCCGATATTACCGTACGCACCAGCAGTCTGCACGGTTGTACCATTGAAGGTGATATCATTCCAAAATTGATCGACGAGATCCCGGTTATCGCCATTATGGCTGCATTTGCCGATGGAACGACCACGATCAAAGATGCACAGGAGCTGAAAGTCAAAGAATCCAACCGGATTGATGTTATGGTCGATAACCTGTCTGCCATGGGAGTGGATATTGAAGCAACCGACGACGGTATGATCATTCATGGCGGCAAACCTCTTCATGCTGCTACGATCGATTCCAGACTCGATCACCGGATTGCTATGAGTTTTGCTATTGCCGGCGGTCTTGCAGATGGGGATACCGAGATCCTTGGTGCCGAATGTGTTAATATCTCTTATCCGACCTTCTATGAAGATTTACAGAAATTGGGATAAAAGCAGAACGCATTCCAAACACCATTATATAAAAATTCTTTACAGGGACGTTATATCATGAAAGTAAACAAAATCAGAAATTCATTTTTTCTTGTACTTGCCGCCCTGATCTGGGGTGTTGCATTTGTAGCACAGAGAAAAGGAGGAGATGCAACAGGACCACTGACCTTTAACGGAATCCGTTTTCTGATCGGTGGTGCGGTACTTCTGCCGGTGATCTGGTGGAGAGACAGAAGAGAAAAGGGGACTGACGCAGAGAAAAAGGATACCGGGACGGTTTGGATCGCCGGCATATCCTGTGGCTTCTTTCTGTTTGCTGGCAGCTCGCTGCAGCAGTTAGGTATCTCGATTGGCGGGGAAGTAGGAAAGGCAGGCTTTCTGACCGCGTGCTACATCCTGATCGTTCCGATCCTCGGACTTTTCTTTGGAAAAAAATGTGGCTGGAATGTCTGGCTGGGAGTTTTACTGACGGTAGGAGGACTGTATCTGTTATGCATGACTGGCAGACTGTCCCTGCGCTTCAGTGATACGATCCTGCTGCTCTGTGCCCTGCTTTTTGCTATGCAGATTCTTGTGATCGATCACTTTGCACCAAAGGTAGACAGTATTAAAATGGCATGTATCCAGTTCTTTTTCTCCGGACTGTGTGGTATGATCCCGATGTTCTGGATAGATATGCAGCACAGCCTGCAGGGAATCCGCACATGGAGCCGGACGCTGGTGGGAAGTGATGTCTGGATTCCGCTTTTATATACGGGTATCTTGTCCAGTGGGGTAGGTTATACGCTGCAGATCATTGGACAGGAAGGCTTAAATCCAACGGTTGCCTCCCTGCTGATGAGTCTGGAATCGGTCTTTTCCGTACTGGCCGGAGTGCTTCTTTTGGGGGAACGTTTATCCCTGCGTGAATTGACCGGATGCATTCTGATCTTTGCAGCTATCGTGCTGGCACAGATCCCGGTGTCTGCCCGCAGAGAAAGGAATGGATCGGCATCGTCATAAATTTGTAAGAGTTTGTACAGAAAATGATCAGGAAATAGTAACAGGAAGCGAAAATATTGCATCCTTTCGTCTGGTATGCTGAAAGTGTGATCAGCAGATCAGACAGAAAGGATGTGTTTTTTTATGCAGGAAACAAGGAGAAGACAGTATCGAAAAAGAAGGATCCGCCGCTGGCTGGTGAAAACGACACTGGCAGTTCTGCTGGTGGTGGCGGCAGGAAATCTGCTGGGATTTTTGCTGCGAAGAGCGCAGACAGATCAGGAGCCTGCAAGCACCTATACACAGGCACAGCAGCTATCGGCGGGAACGTCACCGGAGGCTCCGAAGAAGCTGGGGGAACGTCAGATAGAAAAAGAACTGCGGGCGATGGCACAGAAAAATACGGCATATGAAGAGATCTATCAACAGAGAGATTCCTATCCACAGTCTGTTTTGAATGCATTGTGTAATAATCCGGAGATGCTGCCATTTGTACAGGGCTATCTGCAGGCAGATAAAAAAGCAGACGGTATACTGACCGGAGAGGAGTGCAAAGAAAAGATCCCTCTGCTGCTGCAGTGGGACACACGATGGGGGTATGCATCGTATGGCAGAAGTGATATTGGATTGTCAGGCTGTGCGCCGACCTGTCTGTCTATGGTGATCATCGGACTGACCAGAAAGACATATGCCACACCGGATGCGATCGCTTCTTTTGCGCAGGAGCAGGGCTATTATCTGGAGGGCACGGGGACCAGCTGGAGTCTGATGACAGAGGGAGCGGATTCCTTCGGTATCCACGGGCAGGAGATCCGTCTGAGTGAAAGAACCATGAAGGAGCAGTTAGAAGAGGGACATCCGGTGATCTGCAGCGTTGGTCCGGGAGATTTTACGACGGAAGGACATTTTATTGTATTGACCGGAGTGCAGGATGGAAAGATCAAGGTAAATGATCCGAACTGTATCCGACGCAGCTGTCTTTGGGATTATGAGACGCTTGCCGGGCAGATTAAGAACCTGTGGGCATTTACGAAAAAGTAAGGAATATGGTACAATCATACAAAAGAAAAACTGTTAAAGCAGAGAACGGAAAGGCAGTGTAGCAGAGCATGGCGGAGAAAATATTAGTGGTGGATGATGAGAAAGAGATTGCAGACCTGGTAGAGGTATATATGAAAAATGAGGGCTTTACGGTATATAAATTCTACAATGCAGCGGATGCATGGGCATGTGTACAGAAGGAGGAGATCTCACTGGCATTGCTGGATGTGATGCTTCCGGATATGGATGGCTTCACACTCTGCCGCAAGATACGGCAGGAGCATTATTTCCCTATTATTATGCTGACTGCGAAGGTCGAGGATATGGATAAGATCACCGGGCTTTCGATGGGGGCGGATGATTATATTACAAAACCATTTAATCCATTGGAGATGGTGGCGCGTGTCAAGACGCAGCTGCGGCGTTATATCCGGTATAATACGGCGGGGACAGAAGATGCATCGGATGATCTGATTGAGATCAGAGGACTGACGATTTCACGAACCAGCCACAAATGTATGTTGAATGGAGAAGAACTGGTATTTACACCGCTGGAGTTTGATATTGTATGGTATCTGGCGGCGCACCGGGGAAAGGTAGTATCCTCAGAGGAGCTGTTTGAATCTGTCTGGAAGGAAAAATATCTGGACAATAATAATACCGTCATGGCGCATATCGCCAGGATCCGTGAGAAGATGCATGAAATAGCCAGAAAGCCGAAATTCATAAAAACAGTCTGGGGGGTTGGTTATACCATTGAATAAAAAAATTGATCTGGGACAAAGGAATACCCAAAAAGCAAAAGCAATCGGCTGGCAGATGGCAGGACAGATCCTGAGACGGTATCTTTTGACGCTGCTGGTCAGTCTGGGCGCATTTATTCTGTTTGTAGCTGCGTCGTGGAAGGTGCTGTCACTGGTGACATGGTATTCGGATGATGGATACTGGCCACTGCTTCATTTCCTGCGGGTACATGTATATCTGATCAGTCTGTTTGTATGCGTTGGAATCTGGCTGCTGGTGACCATTGTCTTTTTGTATCGTATCTTTCATTATCTGGATGAAGTAGTGCTTGCATCACAGCAGCTTGTGCAGGAGACGAACCGGGCGATAGAACTTCCGCCGGAACTGGGAAATATACAAAATCAGCTGAATCTGGTGCGGGAGCAGGCGTTGCGTAATGCGATGGCTGCCAAAGAGGCTGAACAGCGTAAAAATGACCTGATCGTATATCTGGCACATGATCTGAAGACACCGCTGACCAGTGTGATCGGATATCTGACGCTGCTTAAGGATGAGCCGCAGATCAGTGAAGGTCTGCGGGCAAAATATACACAGATCGCATGGAATAAAGCATTGCGTCTGGAAGATCTGATCAATGAGTTCTTTGATATCACACGATTTAATCTGTCGGTTATGACGCTGGAAAAGGAGACGATCCATTTAAGCCGTATGTTAGAGCAGCTATCGTATGAATTCATACCGATCCTGCAGCAGAAGGGGCTGTCCTGGAATCTGCAGATCGCAGAAGGGATTGAACTTTCCGGGGATGCAGACAAGCTGGAACGCGTTTTTGATAATCTGATCCGGAATGCCGTAAATTACAGTTATCCGGATACGGCATTGTGTCTGTCGCTGCAGTATTGCGAAGCCGAGAAAAAGGTACAGGTATGTCTGGAAAATCATGGAAAAACGATCGCGCCGGAGAAACTTGCACACATCTTTGAGCGTTTTTTCCGGGCAGATGCATCACGTACTTCCGCAACGGGGGGTGCTGGACTGGGACTAGCGATCGCCAAAGAGATCGTGCAGCTGCATGGTGGACAGATACAGGCAGAGAGTGAAAATGAAACGATCCGTTTTACAGTTCTTTTGCCGTCAGAATAAGGAAATAACTATACAACTGTCAGAAAAAAGGGTATACTATATATAATATAAGAAAAGCACTTTTAAGGCATACGGGATGTTGGGAAAGGTGCAGATATATAACTACTCTTTACGGCTCTTGCTGTATCAGAGCGGTAAACATTACTTTCAGACCATGACAGGCACAGTGGCCGGAAGGCTTCTGACACCTGCAAGGGCAGGCAGCCGGGCAGAGAAACAGACTGTGCACGGACATGGCAGGAAGGAGAAGGAAATGACAGCGATAGAATTAGAAGAAAAAAAGAATCTTGTATATGAATTTGTGACTTCAAAGGAGTACCGGCCACTTTCCGTCAAAGAGATGGCGATGCTGATGCAGGTACCGTCAAAGCAGCGGAAGGATCTGCGGGAGGTACTGGATGCCTTGATCAGTGAAGGGAAGATTACGATCGATGGCAGAGGAAAGATCAAGCAGATGCCGGCGGATGTAAAAGTCGGACGATATATGGCGACCCAGAAGGGCTTTGGGTTTGTACGGGTAGAGGGAGAAGCAGATGATATTTTTATTCCGGAACCGTATACGAAGAATGCGATGGATGGTGACAGTGTGCAGGTGCACATCCGAAAAGGCAGTACAGAAGGAAAGCGGCGGGAAGGAGAGATTCTGCATATCTTAGAGCATGGCAATGATATTTTGGTCGGAATATATACACGCAGCCGGGGCTTTGGTTTCGTGACAGCGGACAACCAGAAGTTTACGAAAGATATCTATGTACCAAAGGCAGAGAGTAAGGGGGCGGTAACCGGGCATAAGGTCGTAGTACAGATCACAGACTTTGGAGATGAGCAGCGTAAACCGGAAGGAAAAGTGATCGAGATCCTGGGACATGTGAATGATCCGGGTGTCGATATCCTGTCCGTGATCCGTGCGTATGGACTTCCGGAGGAATATCCGGAGGAGGTTATGAAGCAGACGGAGCAGATCGAAGACGAAGTAGATCCAAAGGAGATCAGCGGACGAGTGGATTTCAGAGATCTGCAGATGGTTACGATCGATGGAGAGGATGCAAAGGATCTGGATGATGCGATCACCCTGGAGAAGAAAGGGCAGCATTATCTGCTGGGTGTGCATATCGCTGATGTCAGCCAGTATGTGACAGAAGGGTCTCCATTGGATAAGGAGGCTCTGAAGCGAGGTACCAGTGTGTATCTGGTAGATCGTGTGATCCCTATGCTTCCGCATAAATTATCCAATGGCATCTGTTCCCTGAATCAGGGTGTGGATCGTCTTGCCCTGTCCTGCATGATGGAGATTGA
>CAUCOL010000131.1 GCA_958444395.1 uncultured Lachnospiraceae bacterium | reverse complement strand
CCTCCAGAGCACGTTTTGGTGTGTTCAGCTGTGCCAGTATCTTCTCCGTTGTCTCTGGCATAAATGCCTCTAACAGACTGGCTCCGATCGTTATGCTTTCGATCAGATTATACAGCACGGTAGACAGACGGTCTTTCTTTGCTTCATCCTTACCCAGTACCCAGGGCTCTGTCTGATCGATATATTTATTACATCTCTTAAACAACGTAAATACTTCTGTGATCGCATCGGCAACACGCAGTTTATCCATTTTCTCGATTACTTTGCCCGGAACGCTTAATACTTTTTCTTTCAGATCATCATCAATCGGATCCGTTACGCCCTTATCCTCAGCAACACCACCCAGATATTTATTGGTCATGGAAATCGTACGGTTTACCAGATTTCCCAGTGTATTGGCAAGATCTGCATTCATTCTTTCAACCATCAGATCCCAGGTAATAACACCATCATTTTCAAATGGCATCTCATGCAGTACGAAATAACGGACAGCATCTACACCAAACATATCTACGAGGTCATCCGCATAGATAACATTTCCTTTGGATTTACTCATCTTGCCCTCACCCTGAAGCAGCCACGGATGTCCAAATACCTGTTTTGGAAGCGGCTCACCCAGTGCCATCAGTATGATTGGCCAGTAAATCGTATGGAATCGGATGATATCCTTTCCGATCAGATGCAGATCTGCCGGCCAGAATTTCTTATACAGATCCTCTCCATTTTCATCCAGTGCATCCTGTCCATCCACATCATAACCAAGTCCTGTGATATAGTTGGTCAGCGCATCGAGCCATACATAGACAACATGACCCGGATCAAAGTCTACCGGAATACCCCACTTAAAGGATGTACGGGATACGCACAGATCCTGCAGTCCCGGAAGCAGGAAGTTATTCATCATTTCATTTTTTCTGGATTCCGGCTGAATAAATTCCGGATGTGTATTGATATGCTCGATCAGACGATCTGCATATTTACTTAATTTCAAGAAATAGGCTTCCTCTTTTGCCGGCTGACATTCTCTTCCACAATCTGGGCATTTGCCATCTACCAGCTGGGAAGATGTGAAGAATGACTCACATGGTGTACAGTACATTCCCTCGTAGAAACCTTTATAAATATCTCCCTGATCATATAATTTCTTGAAGATCTTCTGTACCTGTTTCTCATGATAATCGTCTGTCGTACGTATAAATTTATCATAAGAGGTATTCATCAGATCCCAGATACTCTTAATCTCTCCGGATACATCATCGACAAATTTCTTTGGTGTAACACCAGCCTCCTGCGCTTTTAATTCAATCTTCTGACCATGCTCATCTGTACCTGTCTGAAAACGAACATCATATCCCTGCTGTCTCTTAAATCGTACAATACTATCTGCCAATACTGCCTCATATGTGTTTCCGATATGCGGTTTACCAGACGTATAAGCAATCGCTGTCGTTAAATAAAATTTCTTTTTTTCTGCCATTTTTTCCTCCATTCTGATCGTGGTTAATATAATTATTTTTCAAAAAGAAAACCGCCTTTAAGAATATTTCTTAAAGACGGATATTAACCGTGTTACCACTTTAATTTACCTGTGCCTCGCAGCACAGACCTCATCTTCTGCTCCCGTAGAACAGAATGACGCTTTAACGGGCGCACCCGTCGTAGCCTATCAGAGCAGCCTGTAAATCTCACAAAACTTTCTGAGTCGGTACGAAGCTCCAAGACCATCTTCCGTCATAATACGCTATGCCCTTTCGCAGCCTCCGGGTTCTCTGTAATATGCATTATCACGTACTCTTCTTTTCACTGCTGTTATCTTTATATCTTTTCCCATTTTAGTCTGTGTATTCCGATTTGTCAACTGCGCCTTTCTTCTATTGAAGGATTTCCCGATGACATACCGTTTCTGTCAGATGCTTATCCAGAATACCATTTTGCTCGTACGCTTTCTTTTAAGATAATAGAATACGCTAAGTACTGCTGCGATTACAAACAGGATCATTCCTGTCTTAAATCCTGGCGACACATAAGAAAAGCTGATCGTATGCTCACCACTCCCTGCCTCCACCGCAAGAAATGTATCCGCAAATATCTCCGTTTTTACTTTCTTTCCATCAATCCGGACAGTCCATCCTGTATCATACGGAATAGAGGTTATGATCTTCTGACCGTCTGCTACCCGGATCGTGCCGCTGATCGCACCGGATGCATGCTTGTTTACCTGCATTCCATTGGACTGCAGCCCCTGTAATGTGCTGCCCAGTGTATCCATATGTAATTCCCCGATCACAGCAGTATATACCGTAAGAGCCTGCGAAGGAACCACCTGCACTTCTACTGTCTGCCCTGCCGCAAAGCTGCCAAGATAGAGGTTGCAGCTTGTCTCCGTTGAGAAATAATTGCCGATCCATACACCATTTACATATACATCTGCCCAGGATATCGTGTCCGATTTCATATACAGATAGACCGGATTATCTGATGCTGCCGTAAAGGTATACGTCCAATTTGCATCCTGCTGTGCCTGTGTATAAGGACACTCTGTGAAATATGACTCCTGTGTTCCTGCAATCGTTTTTAATAATGTATTCTGATTCACAAATGGATTTGCATTACTAAGATCCGGTGTCATCGACTGTATCGGTGCTGCATAGGCAATGGATAATGCAGTTGTATTCTCATAGGACGCAGTCCCTGCCTCTGTCTGTCCAATCGGGGTATAAGCTGCAGGTACCTGCCTGTCTGCCAGAATATATCTTACCGCAAACAGACTATCCAGCAGCGGTGTACTTCCATATCCGGAATTCCATATATGTGACTGTGCGATGCCCAGCTTTGGTGTCAATGTATTCACCGCAGCATTATACGTGGATGAGTAATGCGTCATTCCATTATAGCCGAGCAGCATTGCATCGTTTTTGGAATATTCGTACCCCTGATTAATCCTGTAAAATCCGGTATCTTTCTCTGTGATGCCATTTACCAGTGGTTCTGTCTTGTCAATAAATGCTTCATATTCCTCCACTGTACCATAATGGAACTCCCCATCCAGCCCTTTTAACATGGCTGACGCATTCGTTCCCATATCCGCAATCACTACGATAACTGCTGCGATACAGATTGGCATCCAGCACTTTGGTTTCGTATCCCAGGGTATTGCACAAACCGTCCGTACCGCCATGTACACCAGCAGAAAACTGAATACAAATGCATAGCGGTAAGGGAACCAGGTCGGATATTGAAATCCATGCCAGGCAATATCTATGTCTGTAAAATAAAAGCTGAGAATCATTAACAGGAAGATCACTGCTGCCCCCACCTTTTCACGAATGCGGATCTTTTTCATAAAGAAATATCCAATCGCAAGCAGTATGACAAGGTAGCCGCAGTAAACAGCCGGCAGTCCGGAGTTCGTAATACTGTCATAAACGCCATTGTGAAATTTGCCAATCAGATCTGCCAGTACAAAATTCGTCTTTGTATCCGGACAATAGGCAGCCGATGCCAGCTTTCCCTGCATCAGATCCTTTACAACCGGCAGGATCAATGGCGCCGATAAACCAAATGCCAGTAATGTCGTAATCGTAAAACGTCCTGTTTTAATAAGGCATTCTCTGATATTCTCTTTCTTCACCTCTGAAAGAATCCGCATCACAAAATACATCGCTGTAAAGATACCCACCATATATCCTGTATAATAATTGCAGATAAACAGTGCAGCCAGTCCCAGCATATAATGCAGACCCTTCCTTCCGTCCAGCAGCTTCTCCACCCCCAGTAAGACAACCGGAAGCAGAATAACACCGTCAAGCCACATCAGGCAGAGTGAATACACCATATTGTACGAGATAAACGCATAGCTGACGGCAAACGGAAGGATCAGAAGTACACTCCAGCAGCTTCCCTTTTTCTCCTCTGCCTCCCCGGGAACTCCCTGCGAACGTTTCCAGAGATACTGACCGAATACGGCAAAGCTCAAGCCGCAAAGTCCCACTTTCAGGACAGTTAATACGGTAATCGCAGCCGTCAGGTTCTTTATGGAGAAAAACAACGTTATAAAGGACAATGGGCTTGCTACATAATACGCAAATAATCCAAGATAATTTCCCCCCATCGATCTGGACCAGGAAAAGAATAACGAGTCATCGCCTGTAACCGTATTCCGCAGTGATGCGAAAAACTCCAGGTACTGCCCCTTCATATCCATAATAAATAACGTTTTCTCTCCAAATGGATAAAAGCCTCCGCTCTTTAGTACATACACCATTAAAAGCAATGGAACCAAAAATGCTGTGACATATAATACACATGTCTCCGGTGTATACTGAAATAAAAATTTTTTGGGGGTCTTATCCTGATCGCCGACCTTCATCGTACTGTCAGTTTTTTCTCTATTTTTATCTTTCTTGTTGTTTTCCTTCTTAGCTGTACTATTTTCTTTTTTATTCATGCCTGTTCTCTCTTTCCATCTAACGCAGCTTCTTCATCAGTTCCTGAGCTGTCGGTGTCACTGCCAGACCGCCCTCACTTGTCTCACGATATTTCGTACTCATGTTTCTTCCGATCTCGTCCATCGCATCGATCACTTCATCGGGAGGTATCACAGATTCGATCCCCGCCAAAGCCATATCTGCTGAGGTTACTGCATTGACCGCCCCGATCACATTTCTTTTGATGCAAGGCACCTCTACCAGACCTCCGACCGGATCACATACCAGTCCGAGCAACCCCTTTAATGCGATCGCAGCTCCCTGGATGATCTGTCGGCTGCTGCCTCCCTGTAGATACACCACGGCACCTGCTGCCATCGCACTGGCAGAACCTATCTCCGCCTGACAGCCTCCCTGTGCGCCTGCGATGCTGGCACGGTCTGCGATCACCTCTCCGATACCCGCTGCCACAAACAATGCCTTTACCAGCTGGTCATACTCGCACTGCACCTTCTTTTCATAGGATAATAAAACAGCGGGAAGCACACCACAGGAACCGGCAGTCGGTGCTGCCACAATCCTCTTCATGCAGGCATTACATTCTCCGGTACGGATCGCCCGCTCCATAACTTCCTGTAGAAAATCCCCCAGCAGGGTATCTCCGGACTTGTGAAACTCTTCCAGCTTCTTGCCATCTGTTCCTACCATTCCGCTGGATGATTTCTTTCCATCATAACTGGCATCCGCATCTTTCATCGCCTGGTACATAGCTCCCATCTGCTCAAAGATGACCGCCGGATCTATCTGCTTCTCCTGTGCATCCTCCTGCAATACAGCATCCCAGAACGCTATTTCTTTTTTCTCTGCTCTGGCACAGATTTCCTGTAATGAATGAAACATTTTACTCTTCGTTCTCCTTTTTATTTATGACACTCTAACGCTGACTATTTCGCTTACATTATACTGGTGCGATAATTTCTTAATAATCTGATATATTACACACAGCTATACTAGGCAAGACTCAGATATGTCACCTTTAATATTCCTTCCAGATGCTCCAGCCAGTGAATGGATTCCTCCGGGATCTCCTGATCACACTCCAGGATCATGACCGCATTTCCACCACGGCTGTCTCTGTATAACTGCATCGTTGCTATATTGACAGACTTATGTGCCAGCATAGATGTTACCTCTGTAACATGTCCCGGCTGATCCAGATTATGCACGATTAATGTAGGATATTCGCCGCAGAAATTCGCCGTCAGACCATCGATCTGACAGACTCTGATACGGCCACC
>CAUCOL010000130.1 GCA_958444395.1 uncultured Lachnospiraceae bacterium | reverse complement strand
CGCAAAGCCCATTCTGGTGCTCGGTTATGTTCATCCGGAACGCTTTGCAGATCTGGTTGATCATAAAATTCGTTATGCCGGTTTTGAGGAAGATAAGATAATGCTTCTTTCTGAGACGGCAAAAAAGATGGGCAAAAAAGCATATGTACATGTAAAGGTAGATACGGGAATGAGCCGCATTGGTTTTCTGCCAACCCGGGAGAGCCTGGATAGTATCCGTCGGATTGCCTCACTGCCGGGGCTGTCGATCGAAGGCTGTTTTACACATTTTGCCAGAATGGACGAAAAAGATAAGACAAGAGCAAAGATGCAGTTTGAAACATATATGGAGTTTGTGCAGAAAATCGAAGAAATGGGAATCAAGATTCCAGTCAGACATGTGTCCAACAGTGCAGGAATCATTGAGATGCCGGAAGTGAATCTGGATATGGTACGAGACGGAATCTCTGTGTATGGGATGTATCCGTCCGAAGAGGTATGTAAGGAAAAACTTCCGCTGACACCTGCTATGGAAGTTCGTTCCTGGGTGTCTTATGTAAAGACACTCGAACCGGGGGTACAGATCGGATATGGTGGAACGTATACGACAACCCGTCAGACAAAGGTGGCGACGATACCGGTCGGCTATGCAGATGGCTATCCAAGAGCATTATCAAATAAAGGACGTGTCCTGATTCATGGACAGAGTGCTCCCATTCTGGGAAGAGTCTGTATGGATCAGTTCATGGTCGATGTAACAGATATCCCAAATGTGGGACAGGGCGATGTCGTTACATTGACAGGAAGAGATGGCGATGCATATATATCCATAGAGGAGGTAGCAGATATGGCATATTCCTTTAATTATGAATTTGTATGCGATATCGGGAAAAGAGTGCCGCGTGTCTTTTATCGTCATGGACGCAAGATAGATACAAAGGATTATTATCCAACATTTTAATTTCATATGTATACACTTTCCAAAAGATGGCAATGATAGGTTCTAAGAGAAAAGAATATATCCTGATATGCAGTGACAGGACAGATGCTTTCGCACGATATATCGGATATTACATAAGATGGTGAGAAACCAGAGATGGGAAAAGAATCTGATTGCATAGAAATGGAGAGTGAACGTATTGAATATAAAGCGGGGAGATATATATTTTGCGGATCTTCGACCTGTCGTAGGATCAGAGCAGGGCGGTGTGCGACCAGTACTGATCATTCAGAATGATATGGGAAATAAACATAGTCCAACCGTGATCTGCGCAGCGATTACATCCAAAATGAATAAAGCAAAGCTGCCGACCCATATTGCGTTGGATGCGCAGAGGTACCATTTGATTAAGGATTCTGTAATCCTGTTGGAACAGATCCGAACGATTGATAAATCCCGCTTGAAGGAAAAGGTTTGTCATCTGGATGATCTGATCATGCAGCGAGTAGATTATGCATTGGGAATCAGTCTGGCATTAAATTGAGCAGGGCAGATAATGTGAAACAGTGAAGCGAGGTTATACATGAAGATAACGATACTGGCAGTAGGAAAAGTCAAAGAAAAATATTTCACCGGGGCGATTCAGGAGTACAGCAAACGTCTCAGCCGTTACTGTAAACTGGAGATCGTCGAGGTGGCAGATGAGAAAACACCGGATCGGGCAAGTGAGCGGGAAGAGGAACTCATTCGGGAAAAAGAGGCGCAGCGCCTGCAAAAATACATCCGGGAGGATGCCTATGTGATCGCGCTGGCAATCGACGGGCAGCAGACGACTTCGGAAGGCTTCGCAGATAAAATACATACGTTGGGGCTGAAAGGTCAGAGCCATATTATATTTGTGATAGGAGGATCGATTGGACTTGCTCCGTCTGTCCTACAGCGTGCTGATGAGAAGTTGAGTTTTTCGAAGATGACCTTTCCGCACCAGCTGATGCGTGTGGTGCTACTGGAGCAGATCTATAGGGGATATCGGATCATACATGGTGAACCATACCACAAATAGGGTGCAGGACATCCGGTGGATGTCCGTTTTGCACCGACCGAAGCGGAGCGGAGACATTAAAACTTCAAAGATATAGAAAGCATAAGGAAGAGTAGCTGATTTGGCTGCTCTTTCAATCTTTTGCGCGAAAGCAAAGTGAGGATGCGTCGAGTTTGCTCGTAAGCATCTGAGCGCGCCCGCAAACCTTGTATCTTTGATGCAAGGTTGCACAGAGATGTGGTTCTGCTGGACGGGAAAACAGAGCTACGATGGAAAATATACGAATGAATATATCTTTTGATGTGGTGAACAGAAGCAGTGGTAAGTGGTTACTTGTGATATGGTTGTTTCTGGTGAGGGATTGCATCTGTTTATAGGGAGATTTTGAAAGTGCATTGAGGAAAGTAATCTGTGTTATACCAGATGATGTATGATAAGAGAGTGGGAATGACAAGATATAGTGTCTGAAGATTAGTTTCCTCAGTGGATGAGTGAAAAATAAGTGATTGTGGGAAAGATGAATGTGTGATAAAATATGTATAAATCGAAGTTTGTGCATTAAGGAGAATATTAGAATGAAGATTAATGAATATCAGGAATTGGCAATGACTACTTTAAATCCTGAACTAAGTAAAAGAGATGTATTAATAAATAGTGTAATGGGCTTATGTGGTGAATCAGGAGAAACCATTGATATAGTAAAAAAATGGATGGCTCAAGGACATGAATTGGACAAGGAACATTTGGCAAAGGAACTCGGAGATGTAGCTTGGTATTTGGCAGAAGCTGCGACAGCACTAGATATATCTCTTGAAGATATTTTTCAAGCAAATATTGATAAATTAAAGATGAGATATCCAGACGGATTTGAAACAAAAAAATCTTTAGTGCGCCTAAAAGGAGATATATAACTTCCAGTTTGTTGGCATAAAAAATATTTACAGTAAAATTAGATACATAAAACACATATTATTATAAAAAGGGTAAAGAGCTATATGTTCTTTATCCTTTTTCATATTTTTAAGGAAGGAGAGTGCGAGCAGTGAGTGAAATATCACAGGGAAGAATATTTGGCTATCAAAGCAGTGGGAACAGGCAAATGCGTAGTCTATGTATATGCCCGAAACGGATATGCACAGAAAGTTACCGTTACGGTCAAATAATGATTACAATAAAATAGAGAAAAGTCATAGCCGAAGGGGAGTCCGCGCAAGAGTGGACTCCCTTTTGCGGTGTTTTACAGCCGGGGATCTGCGTATTTTAAAGGAAAGTCAGGGTTCAGATACAGGAAGTGGGAAAATAAAAAAGAATTTCTATATAAAACATATTGACTTAGTAGGAAATAAGTGGTAAACTCATCATCAAGTAATAAAACATACAATTCATAGCAAATTAGTAGAGAATTAATAGAGAGGATGAGCAGTCATGGCAAAGGTAGCGAAGTATTTAACAGAACTGATTGGAAACACACCTTTATTGGAGCTGACCAATTACGAAAAAGAATTGAGCTTGCAGGCACATATTATTGCGAAGCTGGAGTATTTTAATCCGCTGGGCAGTGTCAAGGATCGTGTTGCCATTGCGATGATCGAGCAGGGGATGGCAGACGGAGTGATCAACCGGGAAACAGTGATCATTGAGCCAACCAGTGGAAATACAGGCATCGGTCTTGCATTCGTTGCAGCATCGAAGGGATTACATCTGATCCTGACGATGCCGGATACGATGAGCATCGAGCGGCGCAAGATTGTGACTGCTCTCGGAGCAGAGGTTGTGCTGACACCCGGACGGGAAGGAATGAAAGGCGCGATCGCAAAGGCGGAGCAGCTGAAGGAAGAATATGGCAATGCATTTATTCCACAGCAGTTCGAGAATACAGCAACCCCTGCCGTGCATAAAAGAACGCCGGCGCAGGAGATCTGGAAGGATACAGACGGCGCGGTAGATATCTTCGTATCAGCAGTCGGAACCGGTGGAACCGTGACCGGAACCGGACTGGGGCTGAAGGAAAAGAAACCGGAAGTAAAAGTGATCGCAGTAGAACCTGCCAGCTCACCGGTGTTATCCGGTGGCAAGCCGGGACCGCATAAGATCCAGGGAATCGGTGCCGGTTTTATTCCGGCAGTTCTTCAGAGAGAAGTGCTCGATGAGATCATTCAGATCGAGAACGACGCTGCTTTTGATACATCCAGAGCGGTAGCCAAGACAGACGGTCTTTTAGTCGGTATCTCCGCAGGCGCAGCCCTGGCTGCCGCAACAGAGGTGGCGAAGAGACCGGAGAATGCAGGCAAGACGATTGTAGTCTTATTACCGGATACAGGAGAGCGTTACCTGTCTACCGCATTATTTAACGCATAAGCAGGAGGAAGAAAAGGTGCAGATAAAGGATAGAAAGATACTTCATACCGATGTGTTGATCATCGGAGGAGGAACTGCCGGCTGCTATGCAGCACTCACGATCCGGGAGCATTCTGATTATTCGATTGTGATCGCAGAGAAAGCGAATATCAAGAGGAGCGGCTGTCTGGCTGCCGGAGTCAATGCGATCAATGCATATATCGTCAAGGGGCAGAAGCCGGAAGATTATGTGAATTATGCGAAGAAGGATGCAGACGGGATCGTCCGGGAGGATCTGCTGATGACGATGTCCGAGGGACTGAATCGTGTCACAGAGAAAATGGAGAAGCTGGGGCTGGTGATCCTTAAAGATGAGAACGGTGAGTATGTTGCCAGAGGAAACCGCAATATCAAGATCAATGGTGAGAATATGAAGCCATTGCTTGCCAATGCCGTACAGGCGCTGCCGGATGTTACCGTATTAAATTATATCAATATTACGGATTATATCGTAGAAGAAAATGAGATCAAAGGAGCCTTCGGTTTTTCGATAGAGGATCAGACGGCATATGAGATCCGGGCGCGCAAGGTGCTGGTGGCAACCGGTGGAGCAGCGGGCCTTTACCGGCCGAATAATCCGGGATTTTCCAGACATAAGATGTGGTATCCGCCATTTAATACAGGTGCCGGTTATGCGATGGGGATCCGGAGCGGCGCAGAGATGACGACCTTTGAGATGCGCTTTATCGCCCTGCGGTGTAAGGACACGATCGCCCCGACCGGTACACTGGCACAGGGTGTTGGTGCAAAGCAGATCAATGCAAAGGGAGAGGTCTATGAGACGAAATACGGTCTGACCACTTCGGAACGTGTCTATGGTACGGTGATGGAGAATCTGGAGGGCAGAGGACCATGCTATCTTCGGACAGAAGGAATCAGCAGCGAACAGGACGATTCCCTGAAGAAAGCATATCTGAATATGGCACCGAGCCAGACTCTGAAGTGGCTGGAATCCGGTAAGAATCCGAGCGAGCAGAATGTGGAGATCGAAGGAACTGAGCCGTATATCGTCGGTGGACATACCGCCAGCGGCTACTGGGTAGATACGCACCGTCAGACAACGATCCGGGGACTGTATGCGGCAGGCGATGTAGCAGGCGGCTGTCCGCAGAAGTATGTAACAGGTGCTATGGTCGAAGGAGAGATCGTAGCACTGCATATGGTACAGCAGCTGGATGCGGCAGGACAGACAGACGGGGATGAGACACAGGCGGAAGTACTGCTGGCACAGAAGGTGCAGGAATATGATACGTATCTGCAGCGGGAGAATACGTTATTTACGACGGAAGCACTGGAAGAAGCCATGCAGAAGGTAATGGATAATTATGCGGGAGGAATCTCCACACATTATCAGTTTAATGAAAAGCAGTTGGCACTGGCAGATGCGGAGATACGACAGCTGATCGAGCTGACAGATACTTTGGGAGCTCAGGATATGCATGAACTGATGTTTATCTATGAATTAAAAGAACGCCTGACGGTCTGCTTATC
>CAUCOL010000129.1 GCA_958444395.1 uncultured Lachnospiraceae bacterium | reverse complement strand
TGTATCATCGCCCGCAGCTTTTGTGTGAGACGATCCGCTTTCTTGCAAAGATAAAAGATCAGTTCTGACATTCCCTGCACCTCTTTCTGATACTCTGCTTCCGGCATCCCACTGAAAGGCTCCAGACTGATATACAGACACTTGTCCTGCAAGATATTCTGACGATTCCAGATTCCCTGCAGGATCTGGGTATCTCCTGTCGGAAGATACACAGCCGTAAACTCTGTCTCTGCTCCTTCCCAGATCATATTCTTCCCGGCCGGATTCTCCATCACTCCTCCTTTCACCGCACTCTTCCCGGTCGGATTCTCCATCCCTCTTCTTTTCGTTACATTCTCCCCGACTGTGCTCTCCACCACTCCTCCTTCCGCCATACTCTTCCAGACGGCATTCTCCATCGCCTCTCCTTCTTCCACACTCTTCCAGACAGCATTCTCCATCACCTCTCCTTCCGCCATATTCTTCCGGACGGTATTCTCCATCACCGCTCCCTCCGCCACACTCTTCCCGGTATCTCCTCTCACACCTCCTTCGGCTGACTCCTCCTGTATGCTTTCCCCGGCATCTACTACAGATATCGCCGTATCCATTGATACAATCTGTAAAAGTTCCTCCAGGATCTGCTCAGCAGATTGATACCGAAACAACACCGGCTCATTTCCTGCTTCTGCCACGCAGTCTCCCTCGGATAATATAACCCGCTGTCTGACCTGTGACTTTACTTCTTCATCCAGAATATACCACGCCGCTTCATCCTGTCCCAATAATAGGACATCTACTTTCTGCTCTTTCAGAAAATCTACCAGACACTCCCAACGGGTAAATAATCTGCATTCCAACAAAAAAGTCTTTTTATTAAAATACGCAGCAAGTGCCTGCATATATTCTCCCTGTTCATACATTGCTACCTTTAGTTTTCCCATATCCCTATTCTCCTTTGCTCTCATAACAAAACAGTGAACATATATACTATGTAATACGCCACCGCCAGAAAAGGAGCCATCGGAAGTACCATCTGCCTCCCATCCCTTTCAGGCACATAATAGGCACCTTTTCGATCATATAAAAGATACTGAAATAAATACTGAAAACGAGCCTTGCCACACCCTGTCCGGCATAACCGGATCAAAGCGGCTGCTCCCGCCAAAAAGATCCATACTACTGCGACACGCAGTGAAAAAGATAATGAATAGAATGCGCCGATCACTGTCCAAAGCTTCAGATCACCCGCACCCATTGCATGAACCCGATAGGCCATCCATGCAGTCAATAGACTGATAAGAATCACTCCTATCCCCCTGCACACTCCCATAAGCCCCTGCACGCCATATCGCCATCCTATTCCTGCCAACCAGCCTCCCATTATGATAGAATTGGGAATCCTGTAGTTCTTCAGATCACTGACCGAACTATAGATCCATATCATAGTCATCGCCATACAGTCAATCGCTCTCACCCCTCTCGTCTGAATGTGCCGAAACTATAGCATCCGTTTACGCCACTTGTCAAACGAGCCGTTTTTGTATATTTTTCACGAAATTACACCAGTCCAAATGTTAAAACTGCCTGCAAACCATAAAGTGCTGCTACGCCACTCATCCCAAATATTGCCGAAACCACAGTCGAAATTTCGTTGATCTTGACGGAGATTTCGCCTCCGGAATACAGGATGATCTGATTGCAGACAATGATACAGATCAAGCAAAACAGGCATCGGATGACCATATTCATTAAAATACGCACCCCATTTCCTGACAAAAAAAGCATTAAAAACAGACAGGCGAAAATAAATTCCACTTTCAACATAGTATTTTCCTCCATTTTCCTTTTATGTACTCTCGGAATCTTCTGAACGAAGAATTTCGAGATGAATTTTTGATATACAATGACATTTTCGCAGTGCGTACACGGTGTGTACGACGAGAAAATGGAAGTAGTATATCGGAAATTCAGCCGAAAGGATTCGTTTCGAGAAAATTCCGAGAGTACATTTTTACGAGCTTGCAGAATCCTGCACGATATCTCCTATACACTTTATGCATAAAATAAACGGTACATGTCTATACTTAAAATACCGCAAGGAAAAAAGGGCAAAAACAACCTGCCCCTGATAACTGCCGTCAGGCAATGCAGCTGTCAGGGACAGACAGACCTGCATCTCGTATATTTCATCTGTAAAACAAAGAATAAAACTGCCTGGAATCGAGGGATATCATGATTTTTTCTATTCGTAAATTCTGTGCTTCGCTGTTAGGACATTTCTGTCTGATCGGAAGTCCGGAACATTTATTTTACACCAAAAAAGAAACCCCTCCCAAACGGGAAGAGTTTCTCAAAAAAGCGATCAAAGACACCGAACAGGCTCTGCAGGACGCCTATCAGGGGTTGTCCGTCTCCGAGGATCCTGACTTGATCGATCGATATATTTATGAAGTAAATGCTGCATTACTGCGTTATAAAGTACTCCTGCGGGAAATGAAATCCTGTGATGCGCTTCTTAAGGAGCCTGCCACACCACAGTTTCAGCCCCTCCGGGCAGAAGTCGTACCGGAGTTTCCCTGTCTGACTATGACAGCGCCCTCCCCTTCCTTCGCCTCTGCCAGTATTTCCTCTACAAATCGCGAAACAGATACTTCTTTATTGAAGCGTTCCTTCAGATAAGAGATATGTAAATGCTTCTTTGCACGGGTCATCGCCACATAAAATATCCGCCGTTCTTCCTCCATATCCGCTGTAAGGACGGCTTTGTTATGCGGTGTCACTCCTTCATTTGCATCCGGTATAAAGACACACTCATACTCCAGTCCCTTAGAACCATGCATTGTCATCAATACCACCGCATCCTCTCTCTGCTTCTGTCCATTACGCATGCGGCTGCTTTTCTCTTTCTGCTCTTTCAATTCCTCTCCATATGCCTGGATGTAATCCATCCATTCCCGGAAGCTCTCATGATTCTTCGCTTCTTCCTGAAGCTCATCGAGTATCTCATACATATCATCCGCCCGCATACCACGGTACTCGGCATACTCCTGAATATATTCATTATAGCCGACGCCCTTGCGTATATAATTTACTGCCGCATAAGGGCGCATCTGTGCGATCATTTTCAGATCATATTGGAACTGATCCAGCCGTTCCAGCATCCATTCCTTTTCTTCATAGAATAGCTTTAATTCCTCCAGATCCACATAGGGTTCTGTAAATACATTGCGGTGTACATAACGTTTTGGACGATTGATAATACGCATCACCTGTCCACGATCCCGGTCACCAAGCGCCACACGGATATACGTCAGAATATCTCTGGCAATCCAGTGATCATACAAATTTGGCACCATCTCCTTCATCGCAAAGGGGATATTGTATTCCTTCAACTTCGATGAGATCGAACGCGCCTGTGTATTAGTCCGAAACAGCACTGCCATCTCACGATACGGAATGCCCTGCTGACGATACGCCAGGATATGTTGGCGTATCGCTTCATTTTCTTCTGTCGTCCCTTCAAATTCACGGATTTCCACTGCTTCTCCCTGCTCTGCTGCCGCCACGATCCTTTTCTCCAGCCGGTTTCCATTATGCCGGATCACCCTGCCCGCCGTCTCAACGATCGCCCCGGTACTTCTGTAATTCACATTCAACGTACAGGTCTTCGGATAGTATTCACGCATAAAATCCTGCATAATATCCGGTCTGGCACCACGAAAGCCATAGATTGACTGGTCATCATCCCCCACAACAAAAAGATTCTGCTTCGGCTGTGCCAACAGTTTGACCACATCATACTGAATCTGATTGATATCCTGAAACTCATCGATCAGAATATACGGATACTGCTGCTGCCAGATCCGGCAGATGTCCGGCCTCTTCTCTAACAGATCATAGCAATATGCCAGCATGTCATCAAAATCCAGCAGACGTTGTCTCTGCAAGCCCTCCTGATACTTCTCATACATCTGGCGAAAGCTGTCCCCCGGACAATTCGGCGAATAATAATGCTGTAGATCGAGACGGCTGCCCTTCACACGGCTGATCTCTGATTCCAGATCATGAATAAATTCCGTCTCATCCTGTATTTCTATATCTGTAGAATTGACAATCTCACGAAGCATCTGGTAACGTACTTCTTCCCGGATAATATTATTCACGGTAAAATGATATGCAAATTTCAGGATCATAAAGAAAATGGCATGAAATGTGCCAAACTGAACCGGTGCCGTATGCAAAGGAGCACTTTGCAGATAACGCTGCTTCATCTCCACGGCTGCCGCCTTAGTAAACGTGATAACCAGAATATTAGAAGGGTTGACTCCCTTTTCCTCAATCAGATAACGTACCCGCCGGGTGATGACCCTGGTTTTACCAGAGCCGGGTCCCGCAAGTACCATCATCGGTCCCTCGAAATGAGAGACCGCTTCTTTTTGTGCTTTATTTAACTCCATATATTACGCCTGCTCCAGCATCTCGATACCCTTACGGATACGAGCCAGAGTCTCGTCCTTACCCAATATCTCAATGATCTCATATGCACCGCCCGGTGTCATCTGCTTACCGGATACAGCAGTACGAAGCGGCCATAAGCAGATACCATTTTTGATCTCTTTCTCTGCAATATAGTCCTTACACAGCTTCTCAATGCCATCTCTGGAATAGTCGTCTGCTGCCTCCAGTCTTGGAAGCATATCTTTCAGAACTTGCAGAGAATTCTCGCTGTTCGTCTTCATCTTCTTATGGGTATACATTGCAATATCATACTCCGGAAGCTCCTCGAAGAAATCAATCTTCTCTGTGATATCCGGGAATACCTCGATTCGTGTCTTAACCAGATCTGCAATCTTCTTCAGATCATAATCTTTCGTGATCGTCTGTCTGATCACCGGCAATGCATACTCATAGAACTTCTCATCCTCCATTGCCTTAATGTACTCGCCATTCATCCATTTTAACTTCACGATGTCAAATACAGCCGGGGATTTGTTGATATGATGATAATCAAAGGCTTCCTCCAACTCCTTTAAGGAGAAGATCTCGCGGTCATCTGCCGGACTCCAGCCAAGCAATGCTACAAAGTTAATGATCGCCTCCGGCAAAAATCCCTGCTCTAACAGATCCTCTACAGAAGAGTGACCGCTTCTCTTTGCCAGCTTCTTGTGATTCTCATCTGTAATAATCGGACAATGTACGTATTCCGGCACTTCCCAGCCAAATGCCTCATACAGACGATTATATTTTGGTGCAGAAGAAAGATACTCATTTCCACGTACCACATGTGTGATCTCCTGTAAATGATCGTCAATAACATTGGCAAAATTGTATGTCGGATATCCGTCGGATTTGATCAGGATCATATCGTCCAGCTCGGCGTTATCTACCGTAATATCTCCATAGATCGCATCATGAAATGTTGTCGTTCCCTCCGTCGGATTGTTCTGACGGATAACATAAGGAATCCCCGCTGCCAGATTTGCCTCTACCTCTTCTTTGGAAAGGCTCAGGCAATGCTTATCATACTTTGCAATCTCCTTGCCGTCCTCTGTCTTATCCGAAGCACGCAGACTCTCCAGGCGTTCCTTTGTGCAGAAGCAATAATATGCCTCGCCTTTTTCGATCAGCTGCTTCGCATATTTCATATATACACCGGTCTTCATACGCTCACTCTGCACATAAGGACCATAGCCGCCATCCTTATCCGGACCCTCATCATGATTTAATCCGGTCAGTTTCATGGTATTATAAATAATGTCCAATGCTTCCGGTACATAACGTTCCTGATCTGTATCCTCGATACGAAGCACAAAAGTACCCTCGGCATGACGTGCGATCAAATATTCATATAATGCCGTACGCAGATTTCCTAC
>CAUCOL010000128.1 GCA_958444395.1 uncultured Lachnospiraceae bacterium | reverse complement strand
CCATTTTTACTCTACTTGTTCCTGTGTTGTCGTGTTTTCATCTTCGGTACCGTCCTGTGCCGGTTGTGTTTCTGCCGGCTCCGGTGCCTGTGTCGCCTCCGGTGTTGCCTCCGCCGGCTTCTTCGTTGGTTTTGGTTTCGGTGTTTTCACCGGTTTTTTCGTAGCCTTTGGCTTTTTCGTCTGTTTCGGTTTTTTGGTTTTATCCGGCGTTGCAGACGGAGTAGTCTCCGGTGTCGGTGTAACCCTTGCCTTTACTGTCGGCTTTGGTGTCGGTGCGCTCGTCATCTCCGGCTCTTTCACCTTATCGTCATCCATATCATGGATCGACTCTTCCGGTTCCACGATCTTCTGATCTACAGTTGTAGTCTGGTAATATTCTTCCAGCGTAAGATTCTTTTTATACAGATAGGTGGCAAGTTTTTTGCCGACATACCGTATATGCCACGGCTCGTACGAATACCCTGTGATCTCTGTTTTATCCTCCGGATAGCGTATGATAAAACCATATTTATGACAGTTTCTGGCAAGCCATTTTCCCTCTGCCGTGTCTCCAAAGCTGGTTTCCAGTGCGCAGCCTACGGACTCGCTGGAAACGTCGATCGTCAGACCGGTCTGATGCTCGCTGCTGCCCGGACTGGCAGATACAAGGTTCGTAGTCTCCTTTCCTCTGGTGTTTACATTTCTGTTATAGATCTCTTCCTGTCTGGCGTAGGAACGGTAACCGGATACACCTTTTAATATGATATTCTTCGTCGCCGCCTTAGCAAACAGCTTCTCCAGCGCACGCGCTGTCACTTCACGCACGTAGCTTTTCTCAAATGTCCCATAGAAACTAAATGGTATGTTCGGCACGACCAGATCTGCCGGTATATAATCCTTACTCATTTTATATTTTTTATTGACCAGAACGGTAATGCTGTCAGGCTTCGTATCTACTTTGATCAATTTCTTGGATGCGTCTTTGTCTTTTCCCACGGAAGTTTCCTCCGGATCGTCTTTCTCTTCATAATATTCATATCCGGTGTCGGATGTGTCTTCCTCCGAATGCGTACCTGCCCGGCTGTTTCCCAGCTGATGGAATAGCAGTGCTCCAAAGATCAGGAGCAGTACGCCTAAGGTTACTACTGCTTTTTTCATCTGTGTCTGTCTCCTCTTTTCTCTATATCTATCCTAATCTCCCTTTTCGGGTAACTTACCACTCCTTAACAGAGAACCTGTCTCATCGACAATTTTCTGCTGCCATCGGAATGATCATCATCTTTTATGATACAGCCTATTCGGGCTGCCTGGTACGGCAGAGCACCACATCATAATCCGGATAAGCCTGTTTTGCCTGTTCGTACGCCTTATGGGCTGCTGCTTCGTCCATGAACAATCCGTAGGTTGTCGGACCGCTTCCACTCATCAATGCGCCGGCAGCCCCCCGCTCTTTCAGCCATTTTTTTAATGTATTCAGAACCGGATACTCCGGTATCGTCACGGTCTCCAGTACATTACAGAGTCCGTCTGTCACAGAAGCCGTGTCATTCCGACGGATGCAGTCCACCAGACGGTCTGTATCCGGATGTGTCTGCAGATGCTCCAGATCCAGATGTGTATATACATATGCCGTACTGACGGAGATATCCGGTTTGATCAGAACAGTCCACAGTGCCTCTAATGGCGGCAGCGGTGTTAATATCTCACCGATTCCCTCTGAGAGCGCTGTGCCTTTACGGATACAGAATGGAACGTCCGCTCCCAGCGTCACCCCCAGTTCACATAATGCCTCTTCGGATAATTCCAATCCACACAAGCGGTTGATGCCGATCAGAGTCGCAGCACAATCTGCACTGCCCCCTGCCAGCCCTGCGGCTGCCGGGATCTTTTTCTCCAGATAGATAGCAAATCCCCCCGATATATGACAGGTCTCTTTCATCAGGGATGCAGCCTTCCATACCAGATTCTTCTCCTGTGGTATCTTATCCGGCAGTTCCCGGTTCATCGTAAGCGTGATGGACTCCTGCTCGACCCGGCGGATCGTCACGGTATCGTACAGATCGATCGTCTGCATCAGCATGCGCAGATCGTGATAGCCATTGGGACGGCGTCCGGTTACGTCCAGCGTCAGATTGATTTTTGCCGGTGCTTTTACACATATTTCTGTATCATTCATATTTACACTAATCTCCATTCCTATATTTTACATTTATCTCATCTGCGCACTCTATGCCGCAGACACAACTGCTATTATTCTAACAAAATAAGGCAGACTTTTAAAGTCTGCCTTATAAAAAACCTATAAACAATTTTTCGCTGTGCCGGTATCACACAAACGGCCGATCAGCTCAGATAATCTGCATAATCTTCCGCTGTCGTTACACCATTCTTCCAGTCATTCATCTTCTGGCGTGTAGCCTCCAGCGTGTCCTTACAGATCGATGGAAGTTCTTCACCCCATGCCTTAGTTGCCTTCTTATAGCCTTTCTCGATCGCCTGCATCATCTCGTCGGCTTTGTCTGTATCGCCACCCGCCAGTGCGATCGCCATGCTGACCAGACGGTCAGAAGTCTTATTCACACCCCAGTAGCCATTCTCTGAGATAGACTGCTTCGCTGCGTCGATCGTCTCCTGATCTGCATTGGCAGCTGCCATACGAAAGGTAGCTGCAAGATTATTACCGGATGCCAGATCAAACTTCTCTGCCTGTTTTCCGAGCAGCTTCTGCACCAGATTATTCATGCTGTCGATACGGCTCTGCTGATCTGCCTTCAGCTGTGCTACCACAGCATCTTTATTATAGATACGGTTCGCACTGTCTTTCTTTGTCTCTGTACTCTTCTCATAAACCGCTGCCTTGTCCTCGACAGCTGTCTTATCTTCTGTCTTCTTCGCTGTCTGTGCAGCCTTTGTGTCTACGGTATTCGTGGTATAAACCTGACTGTTTAATGCGTCGATTGCCATATTCTCCCTCCATTCTAGATCATTACATCTTCCTGCCTGCAGGATCTGCCCCTGTTCTCTCCTTTTGAAAGGGCTCGAATCCATTGTCCTGCTTATATGTTATATATCGGGAGCTGTCCTGCATTTCTTAACGCTGTTTTTCCATTTCTTTCCTGTCCGGATAGGATTCGATCGCTCCATGCCGCATCACGCTTCTGGCACAGTAGTTGTTTGAAAAGGTCAGATACCGTTCTAACATGGCGGGTGTAAGCCCGGACAGATCGCTGTGCACGATGCCGTCTCTCGTCAGCTGGTACAGAAAAGAGCCGATAAATGCATCTCCTGCCCCGGTCGTATCTACTGCCCCCTGGGACTGTCCCGGTGCCTGTGCAGAAGCAAACCGTGTAAATGCCTGCGCGCCTTTGCTTCCTTCCGTGTAGATCACCAGCTCGGTATTGCCCTGCAGCACTTCTTCCTTTGCCCGGTTGATATCCTTATGTCCCGTCAGAAATTCCAGTTCTTCATCGGAGATCTTCAAAATATGTGCCAATGGCATAAACTCCTTCACCGCCCGGAGAAGCTGCTCTTTATCCTTCCAGAGCGGAAAACGCAGATTCGGGTCAAAACTGATCGTACAGCCACTCTGTCTGGCGTATTCTATTGCCTTTTTGTGCGCAGATTTCATCGGAAAATCTCCCAGTGATACCGAACAGAAATGCAGCACGTCAGCATCCTCAAACCACTGAGGATGTATATCGTTTGCATCCATCAGCATATCGGCTCCCGGATTGCGGTAAAAGGAAAATTCCCTGTCTCCGTTTTCCTGCAGTGATACAAATGCGAGCGAGGTATTCGCCTCATCCGTCCGCTTGATATAATCACAGCCGATCCCATAGTGTTCAAAGGTCTCCAGTATCTTATCTCCGAACGGATCATTTCCCAACTGTGTGATCATCTGGGACTGCTGTCCCATTTTTGCAAATACACCGCAGACATTGGCCGGCGCACCGCCAACCTTCGGCTCAAATGCATTCACATGACGGATTGCTTTGCCGGTCTCCTGCGGAATAAAATCGATCAATGCTTCTCCTATTGCAATCAGTTTACTCATATTCATACTCCATTCCGCAGGCGATTTGCGTTGAAAGAATCACAAGCAGACCGTCTGATTCTGCTTTACGATCACAGCTAGTTCGTGACGCCTGCGGCACAAATAGCTGTGTACAAAAATACTATATTTCCAGTCGATACAGCCGGCTTCTGGCATGCTCACAATACATTTTCGCATGCACTTCTTCGTTCTGCATATAATATCGGCTGGTCATGACATATTCGCCATCATTGATATACACCTCTGCCAGAGAAGTATCAAGATATACCGTTACCTTCTGCAGCTGTTCCAGCCGGAACTGACGCACGGTGCGTCCTCTGCCGATCTTCGCCGCATCGACTCCATAAAACTCCATCGCAAAGATTCCCTCTCCATAATGAAGCAGCAGCCCGGACTCTCCCTGTTTAATCTCCAGCAGAAAATCCTGCGAATCGATTTCTGTCACTTCCCATTCATACACCTGCCACGGTGTCTGCTCTTGCGGATCCGCCTGTTGCAATACAATCTGTGTGTCGTGTTCTACTGTAGTAGACTCTCCCCGCAGCTGCCGAAATTCTTCGACCGGTGTCTGGTACACCTTGCCAAAACGCCACTGCAGCTGCCGCGGCATCGTCAGTGCATGCTGCCAGCCCCGCTCGATGGTCGGTTCATTGTCATACTCCGCATCCGGTATTCCCGCCCAGCCGATCAGGATTCGTCTGCCCTGCTCATCCTGAAAGGTCTGTGGCGCATAGAAATCAAATCCCATGTCCCATTCGTTAAATTCTCCCAGCTCTGCTTCCTCCGGCAGTTCTCCCTGTACCGTAAAATATCCCGACTGATAGATATTCTGGTAGCGATATTTCTCCGACGGCACACCCTGTGGCGAGACAGATAAGATGCCCGCCTGCTCTGTCTGTCCCTCTTTTCGGACAGGTAATGTAAAATAATCCGGGCATTCCCACATATAACCAAACGTCTCCGGTGTGGTGATCTCTTTGATCCATGTCCAATGACGCAGATCCGGAGAGGAAAATAACAGTACCGCTCCCTTATCGCAGTTCATCCATCCACCCTGCACCATATAGTATACATTTCCCTGCTTCCATACTTTCGGATCCCGGATATGACAGGTATAGTGGGATGGATAATCGGCATTCGTCATCAGGCATTCTTTTGCACTGAAATGCTCACCGTCGGGACTGGTTACCAGTACAGTATTGGCACCACGGCCACTGTGTATATAATCATGCTCGCCCTCTTCCTTTACATTGCCTGTATAATACAGTGCTATCTGTCCTCCATCGACCAGGGCTGATCCGGAATATACGCCATCCTTATCAAACGGCTGATCCGGTGCCAGCACGATTCCTGTATACTCCCAGCACAGCAGATCGGTGCTCTGATAATGTCCCCAGTATTTATCACCACCCCGTGCATCATCCGGTGAATACTGAAAAAAAACATGATAAACACCCTGAAACTGACATAGTCCATTCGGATCGTTCATCCACCCCTGTGGCGGCATCAAATGAAATTTTAAACGGTATTTGTCCATATCGTCCCCTGCCTTTCTGTAAAGCGGTATTTTCTATTATTCACTAAAATTTCCCACACCGTGATGGCAGTTAAAGTCCTGACATCCGGGCATGCGTCGCTTAAATATCTTTCTGATTTTTGCTTGTAAGCTGTAATAGTCTGCGTAAATGAGGATGAAAAATTGTCTTGGTACCTTACGTCTTTCCCAAGACCGACCATAGAATGACAGAATAACAGATTAACGTGCCCTCGCACCAAACTCACTCCCAATGCGTGAAAGAAATATACTTTGTACTGCACTATGAGC
>CAUCOL010000127.1 GCA_958444395.1 uncultured Lachnospiraceae bacterium | reverse complement strand
CGCCGGGCTGTTTACGATGAATACGTGCGAAGAGTGTGTCTGAACCCCCTTGCAGGCAGTAGCAGCCAGACTTTACCGGCACGCTTCCGCTACTTGCGTTTACGCAGCAGTGCATAAGCTTTCTGCACGTAATTCATTACGAGCAGAAAGCTAAGCACTGGCGAACGCAAAGTGCCGGTCAAAGTTCTGGCTGACTACTGCCTGCCGGGGGTGAGTTTCGCTCGAAGCACGTAATTCAAACATCGTAAACAGCCCGGCGGGGACTAGGGAAAGGCGTAAGGTACCAAGACAATTTTTTATTCCTCCCCTTGCGAACAGCGAAGTATACGTGCAAAAATCTGCCTGTATCTGTCATGTGGATGACGGATTGATCGGAAGCTGTCCTGTGTTGTGGTTGGGAAGTTTATGTAATTATGAAAAAAGGATAAACCATTTTGGGAGGATTTGCAATAATGGGGCGGGTGTGTTACGCTTAAACAGTATACTGATGGGAGTGTGCTCTGGCGGTGAGAACCGTGGCAGGGAGCTTTACGAGGTGTACAGAATAAGAGATGGAAATGAAAAGGGGACGTATATGATCACAACAGAGATGTTAAACACGATGCTGCAGACGGGGATGCTGGCATTTACCGTGCCGGTTGTATTGATCGCGGTCTGGAAGCTGCGTACCAGAAAGAGTCTGGTGCCGTTTTTTATAGGAATGCTTACTTTTGTGGTTGCAGCGAAGGTACTGGAGACGATTCCGCATACCGTTTTTATCATAATGGATAATCCGGTTTCCCGCCTGCTTAAGAGTAATGCGGCATTGTATGCATTATATGGAGGTCTGATGGCTGCCCTGTTTGAAGAGGGTGGACGTTATGTGGCATTCCATTTTCTGATCCGTAAATATCCGGAGAAAGAGACAGCGGTTACATACGGTATCGGTCATGGCGGTGTAGAGTGTATGCTGGTACTTGGGCTTGGCTACCTGCAGTACTATACCTATGGACAACTGCTAAATAATGGTACTTTTGATAAGATGCTCAAGACTATGTCCGGTTCCGAATTGAAAGCGATGCAGACAGTTGGAGACACGATCCGTGATCTGACAGCGACAGATTGTCTGATCGCAGGCTGGGAGCGCATCAGTGCGTTGATGCTGCAGATCGGGCTGTCTATCCTGGTATTTAAAGCGGTCAAGGTGGCAGGACAGAAGAAAATGATCTGGATCGCCATGGCACTTCACATGCTGGCGGACATACCGGCCGGCTTATATCAGATGAAAGCAATCGGACTGATCCCGACCGAGATTCTGTTGACCGTTTTATCTTTGGCGGTACTGGTCTATGCGATGCAGGTATATAAAGGAATTAAGAAGGAAGCCAAAGAGGCATCTACTTTTAGTGCTTCCGGCACATCGATTCATGAGCTTGCCAATCGCAAGCTGAAGGACAAGGAATAAGCATGCGTGTTTTAATATTTGAAACAAAGCGGCTCAGTTACGATTCCTCATATTATTTTATGGAAATGCTGCGGCGTGGCATGGAAAGGCTGGGTGTGGAGGTGACGGTCTGTTGTCTGGAAGAAATAGAACGGCAGGAACAGGAGCTGGAATCTTTCTGTGGTCAGCACTGGGATGCCGTGATCGATGTCAATTCGATCCTTCCCCGCTTGAAGATGGATGAAGCGTACTATCTGGATTGTCTGGATGCACCGTTTTATCATATGATCGTCGATCACCCGATGCATCTGCATGAGACGCTTCGGATTCCCTTGAAGAGGTATTACGTGGTCTGTCTGGATTGTTATCATGCAGATTATCTGCGCCGGCAGTATCCACATTTGTCCGGGGTACATTGTCTTGGCTTTGCCGGGATAGAGGCAGGAGAATTTGCCGATGCTGCACCGGTGCTTCCGATGGAGCAAAGACCGATCCGTCTGCTGTTTCCCGGGACGTTCACACCGCTTTCTTATTATAAGGAGCAGATGGAGGCACACACGGAAGGCTATGCGGCGGTGGCACAGGAGATACTGCAGGCATACCGCAGTGGGAGCCGTAAGCCGCTGGAGGAGCTGTTTGTCGAGAAAACAGAGTCGGATGGAGAGTTCCTGGCGATGAAGATGTATAAGGCTCGTTATATCGATAAATATATCCGGGAATGGTATCGGCAGAGCATATGGAAAGCATTGCTGGCACAGGGAGTGGAGATGGATGTCGTCGGCTTCCGGTGGGAAATGGTTCAGGGATACAGCGAAAAGCAGCTGCACCGGCATAAACCATGCAGCTATGCCACGCAGCTTCAGATGCTGGGACAGAGCCGGATGGTGTTAAACATCCAGCCATCGTTTATGGATGGTGTGCATGACCGTGTGATGAATGCCATGCTGAACCAGTCTGTCGTAGTGACAGACGGTTGTGAATATCTGGATGATCATTATGATGAAGGTAAAGAGTATCTACGGTTCGACAGAAATCGACCGGAGGAGATGGCAAGCCGCATCCGGACACTATTGGAGGATACGGACCGGCTGGAGGAGATAGCCGGAAGTGCCTATAAAAAGGCGTCTGCGCACGATACCTGGTATCGGCGCGCGCGGCAGTGGGTCTCTTTTATCCGGGAGGATGGATGCCCGTCAGCAGAGTGAATCAACGCTTAAATCTTAATTCTTAAAGAAAAAATAAGGTCTATAGCATTGACAAATAAAGTAGAAGAAATGTATTATAATCAACGGGTTTTTAGAAATATTACATCTAAAATAGTACATCTAATCTGTAAAAATCGAGGTAGAGGAATATATGTTTCATAAATATTTTAAAATAACGAAGAAGAGGTGTCTTCTTTTTGTGATCCTGCTGGTGGCTACGCTTTGTGTGCAGTTTTTTATGACAGGAAGGCTGGTGTCACAGCAGAAGATTACGACGGAAGCCGGCAACAGCAACAGCAGTGTTATTGGTATTCTGGATAAGACGGAGGTTGTCCGACAGAAGTTCTGTTTTAACCGGAAGGTTGTGCTTCGCTCTTTTGCGATCAGCTTTGGCTCCTTCCAGCAGACGGAGGTCGGAAAGACCTTACATATCCAGATGCTGGATGGAAATAATGATGTTGTATTTGAGACAGAGGTGCCGGTTAAAAATATTAAACAAAATGCTGCCTATACAGTCACGATGGATCAGCCGGTGACGGTACCTAAAGGTGTCAGCTGCTGTATTCGTATGACCTGTAGCTCGGATGATGCTTCATATGCAGTGATCCCGACAGTCAATACAACGAACCGGACATATCCAAATACGTATATGTCTACGTTGAAGCAGCAGCAGCGCTCCAAATCCGTTAATATTTCGTATTCTTATACGTATCATCAGGTATATCCGCTATTTGTATTTCTGGCAGAGCTTGTGATCCTGTTTGTGCTGATCTTTGAACGTGTGACAGAGTATAAGACATTATACCGTAAGAAACGTCAGAAGCAGCAGCGGCGTCAGGAGAAAGAAAAGAAATACGAGCAGGAAAAGATGGAGCAGCGAAAAGCGCAGGGACGCAAAAATGCTTCCGAAGAGATACAGAAGGACAAGCGGCGTAAAAAGGCGCAGAATGCACCAAAACGTTATAAGAACCATTCATTGAAGGCGATGGTCAAGTGGTGTCTGTCTGAGCCGAAAGTGATACGTACCATACGGATCCTGATCGCAGTAGTGAATCCGATCGTGCTGGCAGTGATGCTTGAAACGATGAATGGAACAGCGACGACGATCCTTGCCAATGTATGGATCTTTACCTGGATTCTGCTCGGTGGTATCCAGCTGGTTTTCATTGCCCTGATCGGCAACACAGGCATTGCCATGTTTGTAATGGATCTGTTGTTGTTCCCGGTCGGCATCGCAAATCTGTTTATTATGAATGTGCGTGGCACACCATTTTTACCATCCGATATTCTGGGGGTTGCGACGGCGACGGAAGTAGCATCTACGTATACATTTTCCTTTACGCCGGCACAGTTTGTGGTGTTTCCGGCATTCGTGATCTGGTGTATCGTGTTACTGCGTTCACGTAAGAAGCAGGTAAAACGCAACTGGAAGAAGCGGATTCTTCGTAGTGCTTATACAGTTGTGCCGGGACTGGCAATCATTCTGACCCTGTATCATACAGATATTTTAACGGATTGTGGGATTAAAGACAGTGTGTGGAATAAAGTTGCCTCCTGCAAAAGCAACGGATTTTATATGAATTATTTCCTAAATATCCACTACCTGAGAGTGTCCATGCCGTCCGGCTATTCCCAGGATAAGGTACAGAAGATCCTGGCACAGACCGAGAAGAAATCGCAGGCAGCCTCTTCATCAGCAATCGCTGCAGAGGATAAAAAGGTACATGGAAACAGCGATTTTAGTACGAATACGACATTGAACGGCAAGAAACCAAATATCATCCTGATCATGAATGAAAGTCTGGCAGATTTTTCACTGGTAGGCGATATGAATTATAATAAAGATCCGTTGCCGTTTATTCACAGTCTGAAGGACAATACGATCAAAGGAAAAGATTATGTTTCTGTTTTTGGCGCAGGAACCAGTAATTCAGAGTTTGAGGCGATGACAGGAAATACGATGGCATATTTCCCAAGTGGTTCCAATGTATATCAGCAGTTTATGCATGATTCGACATTTTCACTGCCATCCTATCTGAAAGAGATGGGCTATATCACAGATGCAGTGCATCCGAGCAGCGGCGGTAACTGGAATCGTATTGCCACCTATAAGAGTATGAAATTTGACGATTTCATCACGATCGAACAGTTTAAGAATCCGGAATATGTGCGCTATATCAGTGATAAAGAAAGTTATAAGAAAGTGATTGAGCTCTACGAGAAAAAGGGAGATAAGCCACTGTATCTGTTTGATATGACGATCCAGAATCACGGCGGTTATCTGACCAATACGAACTGGAAGAACCCAATCTATGTGAAGGATTCGTACTATACAGAGGCAAAAGAATATCTGTCTGCGATCCATGTATCCGATGAGGCGTTCAAATACCTGATCGATTATTTCAAAAAGCAGAAGGAACCAACGATCATCTGTATGTTTGGGGATCATTTCCCATCGGTTGAGACAGAATTTTATGAAGAACTTCTGGGCAAGAGTCAGAGCGACTGGACGCTGGATGATATCCAGAAGCGTTATGCGGTTCCGTTTATTATATGGGCAAACTATGATATCGAGACAGCCGATGACGCTGTGATCGGTAACAACTATCTTGAGAATATGCTGCTGAAACAGGCGGGGATAGAACTGCCGTTGTATAATCAGTTCCTCGAGCAGTTATCTGAGGAAGTGCCGGCGATGAATGTAAATGGCTATATGGATCAGCAGGGAACATGGCATTCCTATGGAAAAGACGAGACAGATACTGTGTCAGAGATGTTGAATAACTATGAGATCCTTCAGTATGGATATTATAGTGATATGGACAAGGAGAAGATGGGACAGCTGTTTCAGATGAAGCCATGATGCGGTGAGAAGATGTGGAGGAGACTCTACTGACAGAAGAAAACGATGATTTGATGAAAACTATGCAGCAATGCAAAGGGGACTGCCGCACAGCAAACGTGTGGCAGTTCTTTTTATGAAATAGAAAAATGTTCACAACACAGAGTGAAGCCAACGAGAATTGCGAAGCAATTCTCGTAGGGAAAAACGCTGGTTTTGCAAAGGGAAGCGTGTGAAAAACACATGGAAAAGAGGAAACTATGAAATTTTTACGACAATTTTTGATTATTGCAAGTATTTCTTTTGCAGGGGAGGTATTAAAATATCTGATCCCGTTGTCAATTCCTGCCAGTGTATATGGTCTGGTGATCCTACTGGTTTTATTGCTGACAGG
>CAUCOL010000126.1 GCA_958444395.1 uncultured Lachnospiraceae bacterium | reverse complement strand
GATAATAAAGTGTGGGATGCAAAGACGGTAGTACTTAGCAATATCCGAAAATTTGCGGTGGCAACGAAAATAAGTGAATGGGACATTGATGAGAAGAAAAATCATGCAGGACTGTTGTTTATGGATTCCCATAAAATACAGAACCTGTACATTCGGAATATCCAGCTGGCAAAAGGAACCATTCAATACCTGAAAACAGAGATTACAAAGTATAATAGGGGTAAAAACCGTAAGATCATGATCCATGTACCCAAAAAGGATCTGGCGAGATATCGCCGCCTGAGCAGGTGTACGGTGCAGGAATGGAAGTGATCGGTACATAAAAGCAGAGGGGAATACTATGAAGAAGATAATGTATTTAATAACGGCGTTAGTGTTGATAATATGTACGGCAGGCGGCATGGAGACAGGGGTTTATGCGCAGGAAAAAAGAGCACAGAAGAAAAGAACGAATGGAAAGAAATAAAGGAAGCAATTACAGAATATGTTGAAGGAATGAAGGGAGACAAAGAACGGACAGAATCGGATGGCGGGATCAGAGAAGACGATTATAAGACCTCAAAAGCATATAAAGTGAATCTTTTGGATAATTTTATGATTACAGATTATTATAAAAATAACGGTCTGCAAAAGAGCATTTTAAAAACAGTCCAGTGGAAAGTTCCATTTGAAAGAAAGAGCGGAGAAAAAGGAGTGGCTACTTTTTTGAAAGAGGAGCAAGGTTATAAATGGATTGGAGAGAGTGAGGGATTAAATTCGTATATCGGACCGGAAAGCAGACAGGAGATTATAAAAAAGTTTGACCAAGAGAGGATAGGGCGGATTCAGACCATGAAATATCTGTATTCATCGATGTATCAGTTCGTGTTGGTACTGGTTCAGACAAATGACAGCAAGTATGTAGTCCCGTATGCAGAACATCCGGATAAATTGGTTTCAATGAATGGAAAGTATGCAGTAGAGAGCGGAAAGATATATAAATTATCAGAATTTATGAGTATTATGAATCACATATTCGATGAAGGGTATTTGATAAAACATCCGAATGAATCAGCCGGTTTAGTATATCGTACAGAGGGGAGTAAAAGAGGGTATGTGATCGCAGGCGGCATAGTGGTTGTTATAGGAGCTGCATATCTTTTAATTAAACAAAAGCGTAATGGAAGGAAGAAAAGATATGAACGGAAAACAGAAAGCAGGTAAAAGAAAATTTATTGTGGTGGGAGCAGCACTGATCCTTTTGTGTGCGGCAGGCATTTTGTATTTTTATAAAAGTGCTCACAACAGCATTTTATCGCAAATGAAAATCACGGATATATCGGAGATTGAGAAAGCGGTCGTATATCAAAATGTTTCTGATGGAGGAAAAGATGCAGAACTGGATATAGGGCGTGGAGATATCGCAAAAGATAATGACAGTAAGAAGAAATTTTATGAGATCCTGAAACGTGCAAAAAGGAAAGATAAAAAAGCAAGTATTATTTCTGTTAATGGCACGGCGCTGAAGCATCCGTATATTAAGGTGAGTTTAAAAACGGAACCGATGTTAAGGTGCAATGGAGTTTTCCGAGTAACAAACTGAGTGTAGATACTATAGATTATCTGCTGGAAAAGGAGGATTGCAACGAATTGTATAAACTTTGCACAGCAGCACAAAATGGAAATGAACAGGGAATAATAAATACGCAATAGAACCGAGCTGAAATACCAGGAAAGATATCGTATCGGATCGATCTCTTTCCTGGTATTCACAAAAGAGAAAATGATTGTTACGAATAAAAATATGTGGTACACTATCTAATAGGTTGACTCGAACAATATATTTGTCAATTGTCGCATTGATAGGAAAGGAGCATTCATGGAAACGGTAAAAGATATTAAAGACTTTAAGCGTTTTATAGAATTGAATAGGGATAAACTATATGCAAGTGCTGAGAATGCGAATGACATAGCCATAGATGATGAATGGATGCAGGATGATCAGTGGGATGAGATTTATATGCAGGAGGAAAAGGATGGGAAAATATAACTTAGGTGAGGTGTGGTGGACTCAGTTTCCATTTCAGGAAATAGATGTATCTAAGCGTAGACCTGCTATTGTTATTGATGAAAATACGATTGTTGTTCTTGCAATGATGGTTACAAGTAAAGATAAAAAAAATCCTTATAGTATTAAAATTGATGATTGGGGAGATGCCGGTTTAGCAAGAGAATCGTGGGCAAGAATTGATAGAGTTGTGAGTATGGATGAATGGAGAATGGAAAAGAAAATTGGTGATTTGTCCAAGCGTGACTTGTTGAAAATAACTCAGCTTCTTGCAGAACATTTATCGGGAATATATCATGAGTTTTCTTTATTAGCTATTACCAATCCTCAAAATGAGTATTTGCAGGTTTATGATGAAAGATGGAAGTGCTGGCTGTTTCCATACTATAGGACAGAAGCCTCTAATAAGGAAAATATTGATAAACATGCGAGTGAGTTGCTTGATATGAAGGTAACAACAGCATATGTTACGAATGCACTACATTGTAAATATTCAGAAAGTGATCAGGTGTATAAGCAATATAAACATACATTATACAGTCTTTCTTTGGATACAGTGCCGGAAGGCATGGCTGGTAATGTTTTTGAACTTGATAATAAGAAATACACATGGAAATCAATTCAAGAATTGGAATCTGATAGTAACACAATGAAAAAAACGATGATATTATTGCATTTGTGAAAACCAAATGTTAATAGATTCAGGAATATTTACTGTATATATGAATGCGAGATGAGCAGTGGTAAAATAACTGAATACGCAATAGAACCGGGATGAAATACCAGGAAAGATATCGTATCGGATCGATCTCTTTCCTGGTATTTTTCGCACGAATTGTTTGAAAGATCCATCAAAGTATGTTAAAGTAGTATTTTAGAGAAGAATTTCATCTGTCGTGCCATGTGGCAAAGGATGAGATACTACTAAATCACGATGGTGGAGGAATATAAAGATGATGGATTTTATGACATGGGTACCGGTTGCAGGTATTCATATTCGACCGTGGGTTATTGTGATGATCGTTGTCATTGTAGCATTGGTCGCAGCATTGGTAGCATTAGGTATTTATGGAAAGAAACTGCAGGATAAGCAGGCGCAGACACAGGAAGAGATGCAGAAAGCATCCCAGACAGTCTCTATGCTTGTAGTAGATAAAAAGCGGATGAAGTTGAAGGAATCGGGGCTGCCTCAGATCGTGATCGATCAGACGCCGAAGCGTTTCCGTGGTCAGAAAGTGCCGATCGTAAAGGCGAAGGTTGGTCCGAAGATCATGTCTATGATCTGCGATGAGAAGATCTTTGATCAGGTACCGGTTAAGAAAGAGATTCGTGCGATCGTCAGCGGTATTTATATTATGGGGATCAAGGGTGTCCGTGGCAATCTGGAAAATGCGCCGAAGAGAAAACCTACATTCCGTGAGCGTCTCCAGAACAAGATCGATTCGATGAATAATAAGGCGAAATGATGAATTATGAGTAATGTTATGGTTTCTATTACGTCTACGCAGGTGCAGGATGGAGAAGAGTATCAGATCCAGACGAAGCAGCCGGGCGTATACAAATATTTGCAGGGAAAGCATGTGATCAAATACGAGGAGTACCCGGAGGATGAGCCGGAAGGACAGGTGCAGGCAACACGCTGCATCCTGAAGATTGCAGAAGGAACGGCTTCCCTGGTAAAGAAGGGATCGATTGAAACACAGATGGTGTTTCAGAAAAATCATTCCGACCGGTTTCTGTATGATACACCGATGGGATCGATGAGCATGTATGTGCACACATCACATGTGGAGCTGGAGGAGCAGGAGGATCTGCTGTCCCTGTGCATCCGATACAGTCTGTCGATCAATCATACGCAGACCACAGACTGTACGATTCAGATTGATGTGCAGATGCTTTAATGTCCGCAGAGACGATCCATGATGCCGCTGCGCCAGATTACTTTTGGCGCGGCGGCATTTTTCTTTTGCTTTTTGCCGGCAGAGGCGGTTGTCTTTCTTTTCCTGGATGCAGAGGTGTTTCTTGCTTTTGTGGCATTGACAGCAGAAGGGCTGTTCTTTTTTGCTGTTGCGTATTTGGCAGCGGAAGCGGCATTTTTCTTTGCGGTTGTACGCCTGGCGGAAAGAGTCGTCCGGCTGGTGTGGGACTCCAGCAGGGCATATTCCCGTGCCGTCAGATTTTTTTTCAGCTTTTGCTTGGATGTATCAGGGACGACGGCGTGTGTTTCATTTATAAAGCAGAGGCTTGGGTACAGGACACACCACCAGTTGTGTCCGCGTGCTTCGCCGATCTCGATGCACAGAGCCTCATACTCACCGGCAGGAAACGTCAGATCGCCATAGGTTTTGACCGGAAAGTTCCGTTTTGTCAGCAGAACATTCACCGGAGCATCGCAGCCCTGTTCTAAGAGAATACGACGTGCAGTGGTACGGATCTGCGGCAGCTGCGCCCGGATCGCACGACGGGCATCTTCGATGGAATCGGCCGAGCGGAGTGTGTCCTGCAGTGAACGGATCACGCCGTCGCGTACCGTCAGCTTCAGGCTCTGGTCGGCGGTGGTATCGCTGTTAGCGATCACATGGAATCGGATCACCTGGGCAGCAATATCCTGCTGCATCTGCAGAGGAGAAGCGATGGCGATGACAGAGGTGCTCTGACTGACCGTGCGGGGCTGCAGCATACGCAGGCCTGCCAGAAGGAAGGTAAAAGCCATCGTATACAGGAATACTAAAAGCAAAATGCGGGATGATAAGAGTACCGGCAGCTGTTCCAGCAGCACAAACCGTTTATTTCCCGGCTGCGCAGAAGGTTTGGATATATGATACATAAATGATCGCTCCTTTCGTTACTATTTGTAGTATGTCCGGTGAAAATGGGCTTTAAACCAAAATTCTTATCTTTTTATGAAACCCGGGTGGAAAGGGTGCATTTGCTATTGAAATATGGTATGATAAAGTTATTGGATTGTGGAAAATGGAGGAAATTTATGAATAATACAACGAATTCATATGGGAATGCATCACGTCTGCATTCGGATTCATATGGGAGTGCATCACATCTGCATTCTGAGAGCTATCCTGTAAAACAGAAAAAGAGAAAAAAGAGAAAAAAACACCCGAAGTTTCGACTGGCGATGAAGATTTCGCTGCTTGTGGTTCTGTTGGCGATCCTGGTAGCTATGGGTGTCTTTTATTTTAAATACGGAGATACATTGCTGCAGTGGCAGTCTGAGGCGAAGCAGGTGGTGAAAGAATCGACGGTAGACACGTTTAAGTCTTCTGAGACGAGTATCGTGTATGCATCGAATAAAAAGGCGATCGCAAAGCTGAAAAAGGGCGACAGGGACGCCTATTATCTGACGATCGATCAGATACCGCAGTGGGTGCAGGATGCATTTATCGTGACAGAGGATCGTGATTATTATTCACATAAAGGATTTGATCCAAAGGCTCTGATGAGTGCGGCAGTACAGCTGGTACGCACGAAGATGAAGGGGGAGAAGATCGCCCGAGGCGGCAGTACGATCACGCAGCAGCTGGCGCGGCGTATGTTCCTGAACGATGACCAGACTTATGAGCGAAAGATCCGCGAGATATTTATTGCGATCGAGCTGGAGAAGAAATATACGAAGCAGCAGATTCTGGAGTTTTATATTAATAACGTCTTCTTCTCCAATGGATATTATGGAATCGAGGCTGCAGCGAGAGGCTATTTCAGTAAGCCGGCATCGGAGCTGTCTCTAAGTGAAGTGGCATTTTTGTGCTCAATCCCGAATAGTCCGAGCCGGTATGATCCGCTGGACAATTTCTCCAATACCGTAGAACGTAAGAA
>CAUCOL010000125.1 GCA_958444395.1 uncultured Lachnospiraceae bacterium | reverse complement strand
CATGTGTGAGAGCCATGTCAATGATGCGATCCGTAATGCATTTACGGTAAAGAAGGTGTCAGCAAACCACAGCAAGAAGAAGGCGGAGATCATTTCAGAGGAAGCGCTGGACGAGGAGAAGCTGCGTGCCGTCATTGACGAGACAGGCTACACGGTTCTTGATGTGACTTCTGAACCATATGAAAAGAAAGGTTTTTCGCTCTTTAAGAAATAAGAGATAGAAAGTTGTAATTTTTTATGATATAAAAAATTACAATGAAATAATTCAAGATACTTTTCTGCCACCGGGTAGGGAAGTTAAGCGTCAGAATTTCTATCGTTAGGTCTGAGAAGATGGAAGTTTTGGCGCTTTATTATTTTGCACGCAAAGTTTATAAAGCCCGTCCCGGGTGCAGAAAAGTGCAGTAAATCTGTTCAGGGGAATGAAGTGGGGCTGCTTGCGTTACTTTTAAATAAATAGAGAGAAGGAGTGTAAGAGCGGAAATGAGTAATCCAATTGCTAGTTTAACAAAAAAAGAATGGTGGGTGTGGATCGGTTCCCTGCTAATCATAATTATGTCAAATGTTTTATCCGAAAGTTTTAATCTGCTGACATTAATTGCAGCGTGCATCGGGGTCACCTCCCTGATATTTGCGGCAAAAGGATATGTATGGTCACAGATTTTGATGATCTTATTCAGCATTCTTTATGGCATCATTTCGTGGCAGTTCCGTTATTGGGGAGAAATGATCACATATCTTGGCATGACTATGCCGATGGCGATATGGTCGACGATAACATGGATCAGGAATCCGGCAGAGGGAGGAAAAGAAGTTGAAATTCAACAATTAACCGGAAAGCATGTTGTATTATTAATAGTCAGTGGAATCCTTGTGACAACAGTATTTTATATGATACTGGCAGCGTTAAATACACCCAATATTGTATTTAGTACAATATCCGTGACGACCAGCTTTTTTGCTGCATCGCTGACAATGCTGCGATCTTCTTATTACGCGCTGGGCTATGCATCAAACGATATTGTGTTGATCATTCTCTGGATTCTGGCATCCATGAGGAATCCACGTTATTTATCGGTAACGGTTATTTTTATCATTTTCTTTTTTTATGATGTATATGGTTTTATCAGTTGGAAGAAAAGGGAGCAGAGGGTAAAAAGCAGGTAACAGAGTGTTATGTATTTCAGAGAGATTGGAGAGTAGGAACGTGTTTAGAACAATTTGTAACAAGAAAAATGCACTTGACAAAGAGGCGGCGGAAAAGCTGTGCAGCTTTTTGAGCTGGAAATTGAACATTTCCGTGGAAAAGAAGTGCAGGAACGGTAATTTTTTGATAAGATAATATTTGAGATCAAATGTTACGAAAGGAAATGAAGCAGTATGAAAGTGAAGGTAAGCGGTGTACCGGAAACGATGATTCAGACTTTATATGCACGGGCAAAGGAGTCAGAGAAAGCAGATCCAATGATCAGGGATACGATGGCAGCCAGGATCGTATCAAAGTTGGATTATGATTTCTCCAACGCCGACAAGGATAAGACAATGCGCAGTGGTGTGATCGCCAGAACGATAGTACTGGATGAGATGGTAGACCAGTATCTGATGGAGCATGCGGAAACGGTAGTTGTAAATATTGCCTGTGGACTGGATACAAGGTGTTATCGTATGAAAGGCAGGTATCTGCGGTGGTATAATGTGGATTTGCCGGAAACAATGGAGATACGGGAACGTTTTCTTACAGAAAACGGACCGGTGTACCAGATTGCTAAATCTGCAATGGACGCATCGTATACAGATGAGATCGTTTGCGATCAGGAAAATGTATTGATCGTGATAGAAGGTCTTTCCATGTACCTGTGTGAAGAGGATATAATACAGATTTTTTCAATTATTGAGAAGAAGTTTTCAAAAGCTGTTGTGATGATTGAAACAATGTCCCCGTTTTTCGTGCAGCATATAAAAGAAAAATCAATCGAAGGCAGTCATGCAAAATTCAAGTGGGGTGTTAAGAACGGAAAAGCATTACAGGCGCTGGTACCGGTCTTTACATACAAAGGCGAGGTCAGTCTGATCGAAGGGATGAAAAGGATGATGCCGATATACCGTGTGCTTGGAAAAATACCAATGGTTCGACAGTTTTCCAATAAAATCATTGTTTTAGAGAAAACAGCCTGCTGCTGCCCGGAGGATACAAATGAAAATAGCAATCTGTGATGATGAGATATCTGTATTACATGAAATAGAAGGTCTGCTGTCTGAGTACTGCCGTGAAAGGAACAGAAAGGTCAGCTACGATGTGTTTCAGAGCCCGCTGGAGTTATTAACCAGGACAGAACAAAGTGGATGCTATGATGCCCTGATCCTGGATATTCTTATGAATGATGACAATGGCATTGAAGTAGCCCGTGAACTTCGGAAGAATGATGCGGACGTCCGGATCGTCTTTTTGACGTCATCTCCCGAATATGCTGTGCAGTCCTATACAGTTGATGCATTTTATTATGAATTGAAGCCGATTGTCAGAAACAGTTTTTTTAAGCTGATGGATAAGCTATATACAGAGTGGGAGCGGGAAAAGGCAGAGTGTTTTATTGTCCGGTGTGAAAATGGGATCAATAAAATAGATATACGAAATCTGGAATATTGTGAAGTAGTAAACAGGGCTTTGATGATATGTCTTGATAATGGTACCAGTCTGAAAAGCACGGCAAAAATAACGGAGCTGGAAGAAACATTGAACCGGTTCGGATGCTTTATTCGTCCCCACCGTTCTTATCTGATCAATTTACGACATGTGAAAAATATATCACAGAAAAATATCATCATGAAATCAGGCGCTAAGATTCCGATTCCGCATGGAAAATATACACAGACAAAGGAACGGTATCTGGAGTATGCATTTGAAAATATTGGGGGAGTAGTGTGAAATGATTTCGTTAGTAAATTATATAGCGGTCAGTGTATTTGGATGTATTTTATCGGCTGCCTTTTGTGGAATTGGAAAAGAGAAAAAACAAAAATATCTGATCATGCTTACATTGCTGGTCACTCTTGCGATAGAGGGAATTGCATATTATTTTTATGGAGAGGAATTTGTTCATCGGTGTTATCCGGTCTTTTCCCATATTCCGCTTACGTTGGTCTTATGGTTTATCACAGGACGTGTACTAAGTAGCCTGTCGGCAGTGCTTACTGCCTATCTGTGCTGTCAGTTCAGACGATGGATCGCGCTTTTGTGTACGTGTGCTTTTAAGAACAGTGATGAATTGCTGCCGATCGTGCAGATTATTATTACGGTTCCTTTTTTAATATTCTTATTGAAAGCAGTTGCACCATCAATCCGGGAGGTCGTTCTGCGCCCGGCAAGAGATATGTGGCCCTTTGCTATTGTACCAATCGTGTACTATCTGTTTGACTACTCAACGGTCGTATATACGAAGCTTTTGTATGAGGGAAGTTATCTTGTTGCGGAGTTTATGCCGACATTCTCCTGTCTGTTTTTTCTGGTATATGTCGATCAGAGCCTGAAACAGGAAAAGACCAGGCAACGGCTGGAACAGGAAAAAAATGCGTACGAGATGCAGGCAAAACAGTCTGTACAGGAGATTGATTTCTTAAGACAAAGCCAGGAACAGGCGGCTGCGCACCGTCATGATCTGCGGCATCACATGCAGTATCTGGCATCCTGCATTGTCAATCACCAGGACGAACAGGCAATGGACTATATTCACTCTGTCTGTGGAGAACTGGAAGCACAGCGCGTGGTTGACTATTGCCGGAATGAAACGGCAAATCTGATCTTAACAGCGTATGTGCAGCGATTTCAAAAGGCAGGGATCGATTATGAGATCCACCTGGTGCTTGGCAGGGAACTTACTGTATCTTCGGTGGATCTGTGTGTGCTACTGGCCAATGCGCTGGAAAATGCGCTTCATGAATGTACCTGGCTGCTGCAGCAGGATATTTCGCCAAAGATCTGTATCAATGGATATGAGAAAAACGGCAGGATATTTATACAGGTATCTAATACCTGCCGACAGAATATATCCTTTCGGGACGGAATGCCTGTTACATATGCTGAGGGACATGGAATTGGAACCAGGAGCATCTGTTCGGTTGTCAATAAATACGATGGAATGTATTCATTCTCGGTAAAAGACGCAATATTTGTACTTCGCGTCGTTTTATAGTGGCAGCAGAAGGAGCGGGAAGTGTCCGGAAATGACAATAGAATATACCGATAGAAAGACAGCAGGATCAGTGATTGAAATCACTGATCCTGCTGTCTTTTCGTGTATAGGAAAATGATCGTAATGTAGAGTGACAAAGGGAAAAATACTGGTTTTGCCCTTTGTACTGCATGCCTGTAATCTGTTTTTAAACACAGAACCGGGTCGATTGGAACGGTATTTGGGTCGATTCGAACACGCTGCCACCATAAAGGGAGGGCAGGTAGTATAATAATTTCAGTATAAATTGGACGGAGAAGTATGAATAATAGAGAAATCAAGGAGGTACAATGCATGAAGAGAAAGAATTTATGGAAAAAGGGGATCAGCCTGTTGCTGACAGGTGCAATGATCCTTTCAGGCACAGGGATCCGGGGAGTAAATCATGCGAAAGCAGAGGAAACAAGTGATGAGTATACCACGTCCTATATGGATATCGGGGACTATATGGATGAAAAGATCCTTTGTCCCTCTTATTATTCCGGGGATACCTATGGACTCGATGGTAATGGCACCGTGGCAAAGGTTTATCTGGGAAGGGACAAAGATGACCGGCCGATCGAGTGGTATATTGCTGGACACGATGAGTCGGGACAGAAGAAAAATGCAAATCAGCCGGGAATTTTGGCAGGAGATACTTCAAACCTGGTGCTGCTGTCTACAAAATCCTTTGGCGCATCAAAATATCAGGAACGATGGGCGGATGGATACAAGTATAATAACAGTGCATTGATGAAGACACTGGATTCTTATTGCTATGGCGGCAAAAATGCAAGATTTTCAGAAATAGAAGACAGTCTGCTGGATGAATGGGTGATCGGCAGTGGAGATTCGGGAACGGATGGCAATGAGGTGAAGCTCTATGCACCGAATGTTTCAGAGTCATCTTCGGGAATTATAAACCATAGTGAGATTGTGGTAGGTGCGTCAGATGATCTTAAAGTATCTTCGGACTATTTTAAGAAAGCAGCCGGTAGTGGCGATTTCCGGTTAAGAACGGCAATGCATGCGTCTATGTCAGAAGTGATGGGATATGACAGTGCGAACGATGAAACGAAAGTCGCTATGACGGCGGTAACGTCTTCCTATCAGGTCGTTCCGGCAGCAACCTTAAGCCTTGCCGAGACATCCCATATGTCGATCCTGCCGGCTATGACGGAGGGAGCCTATTCGGACGGCGAAGGCACCGGCAAAAAGTTTGGTGATACGATGACGATCCGTCTGCAGGGAGAGGATGAAATTGCCTCAAGAGCATTCTGCATGAAGGACAGCATTAAGGTGGTCAAGAGCGAACAGGATGATGATCTGTATCTTTGTGTACAGGGCGTGAACAGAAAAAGCTCTGACCGAAGCATAACTCTGCGGTTTGGCTATTCTATGAAGATTGATAAGACGCAGACGATTGATATGCAGACGATCAAAGAGGCAGTCGGCTCAAAGGTCGATCTGAGTCCGAGAAACTGTCAGGTATGGCTGGAGAAACCGACGGATGATGACAGCATGGTATATGCGGTCAAAGGAATCAAAGCCGATGCGGACAAAGAGATCACATCGGTTGATATGACGTGCAATCTTCCGGTAAAAGGCGAGAACTTCTCAGATTATAAATATACTTATGAGAGAGCGAAATTTACGACAGCAGGGATTAATGATTACTCTGATA
>CAUCOL010000124.1 GCA_958444395.1 uncultured Lachnospiraceae bacterium | reverse complement strand
ATAGGGTGTATCCCCCTCTATCGCCATCGTAAATGCCTCTACCGCCTCCAGTCCGTCAACCGTTACATCACAGTCTCCAAACTCGGATAAAAATTTTAACATAAAACGTCTGCTGACAAAATCATCTTCCGCAATCAATATTTTTAACATATGTTTCTCCTTTTCCGAACGATCTGCCCTTCTTCGTGCCAAGTGTTTACATGCTGTCTCTGCGTGCTTTACATGTTATTAAGCGAACTTGTAAATGGAAGCACCATGCTTCCTCCTCTTTCATCACAGCTTTACCAGAGAATACTCTGCTTTCCCATCCTCCCGGAGCGTCATCACCATATAGGTCGGACGGTGCCCATCCTGTCTTGGCTGTGAAAGACTGCCCGGATTCAGTACCGTCACATCATCCGATGACACCGACAGATACGGTTCATGCGTATGCCCATACATTGCAATATCCGCACCGTTTTCGCGCGCTGCCTCTTTCAATGTCTCAACGCTGTACTTCACACCATACTGATGTCCGTGCGTGATCAATGCCGTATGCTCTCCGATTCGGATCAGCTTTGCGATCGGTGCGCCGCCCAGCGCACTGTCACAGTTTCCTCTGACGATCTCTACCGAACAGGGTGCCATATCCTGAAGTGCCTCCGGCGATCCCAGAAAGTCTCCCAGATGGATCAACAGATCAATATGACCATCCAGTTTGTGCAGCACCCGGCGAAGATTGTCGTTCTTTCCATGTGTATCACTAACGATCAGTACTTTCATACTTCGTTCATCCTCTCATGTTTTTTATACGATTCCCTCTGCTTTCAGCTTCTCATACATAGCTGTCAGGGCACGTCCTCTGTGACTCACCTGATTCTTCTCCTCCGGCAGAAGCTCTGCTGTCGTACAGCCTCTCTCCGGCAGATAAAAGATCGGATCGTATCCAAATCCGTGTTCTCCCTTTTCTTCATAACCAATCTGTCCTTCGATCACGCCACGGCTGGTAATCGTACGCCCGTCTGGAAAAGCACAGGCAATAACACATACGAAGCGGGCACTTCTGTCCTCCCCCTTCACATCCTTCAGCAATTCAATAATATGATTATTCTTCACTGTATATGGCGTATTCTCTCCCATATAGCGGGCAGAATAAACTCCCGGTGCCTTGTCCAGGGCATCTACCTCCAGTCCCGAATCATCTGCCAGTACCATCTGCCCGGTCAGATCTGAAATCTTTCTGGCTTTGATGATCGCATTTGCCTCGAAGGTATCACCATCCTCCACGATCTCCACATCCTGCAGATTTTCATCCTTCAGAGAAGAAAATGTCAGGTCTTCCCCTTGCAGGATCTGACGTATCTCTACCATTTTCCCTTCATTTCCTGTTGCTACGATTATTTTTCTCATCTTTATCCTCTTTCCGGGCAGTATGTCTTTTCTGAAGACATCTGCTCTTCTTTATATCCATTCCGTCCGCATGACGGATGCTTTATAAAACACTCATTCCAACGCATCCAGAATCCCCTGATAGATTCCCTGCGCTATCGTCTGCTGATTCTCATCCTTTAAGATATATTTTAACTCGGACGGGTTCGTCATATAACCAATCTCTATGATCGATACCGGTACCTTTGCATGATGCATCAGATATAGTCCGTCCCGTCGGATCGTTCCTCTTTTCTTACGCCCTGTCGTCCGGCACACCTGCTGCAGCAAATGCGAAGCAAGCTCCCTGCTGGTCAGATTCCGGCTCGCTGTCTGCCTCCGGCTGGAGTACAACGCCTCAATACCGTGTGCCGAGGTCTCCCCCGGATCCGATGCATTACAATGCACACTGACAAATGCATCTGCCTTTAATGTATTTGCCAGGCGCACGCGATCTGCCTTTGATACGTCCTGATCGGAAAGCCTTGTATAATACGCCTTGATATCCGACTGCTCTAACAATTCTTTCAACCGGATAACCACCTTAAGTGCATATTCACTCTCTGTATATTTTGTATCCGGCGAATACGTTCCCTGATCGAAGCCGCCATGCCCGGCATCGATCACCACGATCTTGTCATACTTTTCTCTCGGATCTGCCAATGTAATATAGTAGGATTGCTCCGTTTCATAAAGAACCGGTTCGCAGATCGTCTGCAGCTTAAAATCCAGAATATATCTGTCGGACTCTTCCCGTTTGGAAACCTTCCGGATCACCTTCCTCACAACGGAATCTAATCGACTGTGCCAGTCTGACTTCATCCGGTATACCGGTGTCTCCACCGCTTCTTTCCCCGCTCCCTCCAGGATCAGGGACACCGTCTGGTGCATATAATCATCCTCCAGATATACATTCTTTGCAGACAGTTCCTTCTTATCGATCCGAATATATGTATCACTGCTGTTCTCTATATACGTCTGTTTTGAAAACCGCGCCTCCATCCGGTACGCATCCGATGCCGTTTCCTTCTGATCCGGTCTCTGCGCCTGTACATTCTCCGATTCTTTCCCCTTCAGGAAACCAAAAAAGGCACTGCACAATAGTACGATCCCTAACAGTCCGATACAGCGAAAAGCCATTGCACGCCACTCGCGTATCTCCATGTAACCCCTCCAACGATATCTGTTCTGAATAGATACAAGTATACAATACTTTTAAACTCACCGCAAGGGATTGAAAGCCTACTCATTTACATGTATAATGATTGAAACGGCTGTTTCAACCCCTAAGAAACAGTACTTTTATGAAGGCTGTATTTTCAAGATCTTCCAGGTGAAGCATTCTGACAATACAGGAAAATAAATTGGAGGTTTTTATGAATAAAAATATCAATCTTCAGGGCATTTGGAATTTTGCTCTGGATCAAGATAAAAATGGAGTAGAACAGAAGTTCTATGCAGCTTCTCTTACCGATACGATCTCACTGCCCGGTACGACATCTATGGCACAGAAAGGTACTTATTCTGATGTCAAGGAAACCGGTACTCTGACGGATCCGTATCTTTTCGAAGGATATGCATGGTATTCCCGTCAGATCACTCTGGATGCAGAGGATCTTGGCAAAAATATCCTGCTGTATCTGGAACGTACCCGTATGACAAAGGTCTGGGTCAATGACACACTGGTCGGTGACAGGGATAGTCTGAACACACCACATCAGTATGATCTGACTCCTTATATAAAAGAGAACACTTTTCGTCTGACGATCCTTGTGTCCAATGTGGATTATCCAACGAAGGGCGGGCATCTGACTTCTCCGGATACCCAGACGAACTGGAATGGTATCATCGGTGAGATCTCCCTGCATGTATATGATGCAGTCTATGTCGCATCGATCAAAACATTTCCGGATGCAGATCATAAGGAGGTCACACTGGAGCTGACAACCGTCAACACTACCGCAGAAGATGTAACGCTTCCTGTTACTGTCACAGCGGAACTGACAGATATAAACGGATTAACTGGTCAGAAGACAGCAGCCGTCGATTATCCGGTTGCATTTCCAAAGGGAACAGCGAAAACTTCCGTGACCTATACGCTTGGCAGCGATGCTGTACTCTGGAGTGAATATTCTCCTATGATCTATACATTAACAGCCTGTGTGAACCATTCCGATGAGAAAACAACAACGACATTTGGTCTGCGTTCTTTCTCTACCAATGAGACGGAATTTCTGATCAACGGACGCCCTACCTTTCTCCGTGGCAAGCACGATGGATTGATCTTCCCACTGACAGGTGCTGTTCCTGCTACCGTAGAGGAATGGATCCGCGTCATGAAAATTTCCCGTTCCTATGGGATCAACCATTACAGATTCCATACCTGCTGCCCGCCGGACGCTGCGTTTGTGGCTGCCGATCTGCTTGGTATCTATATGGAACCACAGCTTCCATTCTGGGGCACAATGACGGCTCCGGGTGATGAGGGACATAATGAGGAAGAACAGAACTATCTGATCCAGGAAGGCTACCGCATGATGGACACCTTCGGAAACCATGCTTCCTATTGTATGATGTCTCTGGGCAATGAGCTCTGGGGCAGTAAAGAACGGATCTCTGAGATACTCGCCGCATACAAAGCCGTTGATACACGTCATCTGTATACCCAGGGATCCAACAACTTCCAGCATACTCCGGTAATCCTGCCGGAAGAAGATTTCTTCGTTGGAGTACGTTTCAGCAAACACCGCCTGTTCCGTGGTTCCTATGGAATGTGTGATGCTCCTCTGGGACACGTTCAGGTCGATGAACCATCTACCATGAAGAATTATGACGAAGTGATCCATCCTGCCGATACCGGTGCTTCTGCTACCGATGGTGCCGAGGAGATCGAGATCCAGTATGGTACCGGTGTAAAGAAGGTAAAGGCAGCCGAAACAGATGGTGTGCTGATTCCTCATATTCCGGTCGTTTCCCATGAGATCGGTCAGTACTGCGTCTATCCGAACTTCCATGAGATCCAGAAATACACCGGTGTATTAAAAGCACGTAATTTCGAGGTATTCCGCGATCGTCTGAAAGCAAAAGGAATGTTAGACCAGGCAGATGATTTCTTCTACACCAGTGGAAAACTATCTGTACAGTGTTATAAAGAAGAGCTGGAGGCTGCTGCACGTACTTCCCTACTGGCAGGCTATCAGATTCTGGATATTCAGGATTTCTCCGGTCAGGGTACCGCCCTGGTCGGTATCCTCGATGCTTTTATGGATAATAAAGGACATGTTACTCCGGAAGAATGGGCCGGTTACTGCTCCGATGGTATCCTTCTGGCACAGTTTAAAAAATACGTATGGTCTGCCGATGAAACCTTTACGGCAGATATGGCAATCCGTTATTATAATCCTTCCTCTCTTGCCGGAAAGTCACTGCACTACGCACTCTCAGATGATACCGGTGTACTGACAGAGGGACAGCTGGCGCTGCCGGATGAACTCTGTGGATTAAAACAGTTAGGTACTGTTTCCTTCCCAATGCCATCTGTTACATCCGCACAGATGTGTACCCTGACACTGACGGTCGATGGTACCCCGATGAAAAACACCTATGAATTATATCTGTATCCTGCTTCCCTGCCAAAGGTACAGGTATCTGGCGTTAATACACTGGGCGAAGGTGCCAATCAGCTGCATCTGACAGCTGATTTTGCACAGGCTGCTGCACTGCTTCAGGATGGTAAAAAGGTGCTCTATCTGCCAGCCGAGGTAGCAGACAGTCTGGAAGGCTTTTACTGTACGGATTTCTGGTGCTATCCTATGTTCCGTGACATCTGTAACTGGATGAAGAAACCGGTAGCCGTCGGAACGATGGGGCTGTTGATCCAGAAAGAACATCCGGCACTTGCCTCCTTCCCTACCCATAAATACGCAACACCTCAGTGGTACCAGATCGTTTCTCATGCCGACTGTGCGATCCTGGATGATACGACAGATGCTGCTTATCGTCCGATTGTTCAGATGGTCGATAACTTTGAACGTAATCATAAACTTGGTATTCTGTTTGAAGGAAAAGTCGGTGAAGGAAGTCTTATGGTATGTACCAGCCGCTTAAGTGAGATTGCTGACCGCACAGAAGTAAAGCAGTTTGCAAAATCTCTGCTGGATTATCTGACATCGGATGCATTTGCACCGACACAGGCACTGGATATGGAAAAACTCCGCAAAACTTTCGAAAAATAAAAAAACGCAGTAAAATACGAACCCCGGAAAGGATAAAACGATCTACCCGGCCAGACATAGCGTCTGACACTGGGAGACCGGTATATCCCTTCCGGGGGTTTTTTTACCATCCCGGCGGTTCAACTATTCCTTCTATTACGATATTCCCGGATATTAATCCTCCCTAATACGATATTCCATAGCAAATAAAGCAGCTCTTTTTATCGATCAAGGCGTTTTCGACAGATCAAATAGGCAGGAATCAGGAAAATA
>CAUCOL010000123.1 GCA_958444395.1 uncultured Lachnospiraceae bacterium | reverse complement strand
GTTCCGGGGTTGGACTTGGCTCCGGTGTATTGCTTGGTACCGGCAGCTCACTCGGTTCTGGTTCAATAGTATTTGACGGAACTGGTGTCTTAACCAATACTGTTTCTGTCTTCGTTTCTCCACAAACTTGACAAGTATACAACACTTTTTCAACTATATCCTGTGATGAGATTTCTATATGGACTCCTTCATCCCACTTATGCCCTTTTGCTTTAACCTCAGTTTCATCCTTTCTTGCTTCGCACTTTTTACAGTGCTTTGACTGAATTCCAGCCTTTGTACAGGTTGCAGCTATATCCGTTGTCCATTCCTCTGCATAAATATGTCCTCTCGGATATATAATCTTTTCCTCCCGGTCACCACAATTGCTGCACTGATATGTCACTTTCCCATTCTCTGTACAATTTCCGATCGACCATGCTTTTTCGTCTACCATCCATATATGTGACTCCTCTTTTAGCTGATAGAGTGCCCTTGCCACCAGATCCTCTGACAATGTTGTCGGGACGATATCTTCTCCTCCATCTCCATCCAGATCCCATCGGATATTTGTCAGCTTCGTACCAAGTGGCGGATAACTATAGATATCTTTTGCAGAATACGGAACAGTACATGTCTCTTCCTCTGTCAACACTCTCACCCCTGCCATATGGTTTCGAAACATAAACCGAGCCATATGCCACTCATCTTTATAATAGGTAGCTGAACTCTTCGGGGTAAACTCTGTCCTGTCCAATGTATTCTGTTCAAACGGCAGATACAGCTTAAGACTGCTCGACGCATATGCATGTCCAAGATACGCTCCTGCCGTCTGTGCAAACTCCCTTGTGCCCTCTTTCGTCAATACCAACTTCCACTCTGCTGTGCCTCCTCGTTCTACCAATGAAGCAATCGACGTGGTAAGTTGTGGTAAAATTAATGTATCAAGACCCGGCTCTGTAATAAAGGAATCTCCTGTTATCACGCTGTCTGCATCAATCTGCAGTTGCTGCAGGTCTTTACAATCCTGAAATGCACCATCCCCAATTTCTACCTGATCTCCTGCTATATATACAGATTCCACACCCGTTGATGCAAATGCTTTTCCTCCAACCGAGCATATTTTTCCACCAAACTCTACCGACTTTAAATTCACTGCACCGGCAAATGCTTCTTTTCCAATATATCGAACACTTTCCGGCAAAGAAACATTTTCCGTTGTTTTGGACTCTTTGTCAAAACCATCGCCCAATAATGTGATCCCCTTTGGAATTTTTAATAATCCGGAATTTCCTCTGTACTCTATCGCATATGTTCCAATCTGTAGTACATCATTGACCCAGGAGCTCTCCCGTCCGGCATAAGCTGTATCTGTAAGAGTATTCACTCCCCAACTTGTAATACCCGATCCGGCAGATATGTCACATAATTTTCTGCATCCGGCAAACGCATTATCTCCTACTTTTTTCAGTGTTTCAGGAAGAACAATTCGTTTTAAATTCATATTATCTGCAAATGCCCCATCGGCAATCTCTGTCACTTCTTTCCCATCTATCGTAGAAACCAAAAGATTATCTGCTGTTCCATTATATTTTGTAATAGTAACTTTATCCTCTTCATCTATAGTATACTGACATTCCTGCGCCTTCAGTGTCTGTTCTGATCCGGTTGTTGATGTAATGACACTAACCGGTGTTGACATAATCATATGATCCTGTCCCAACAGCTGATATGGAATCACTTTTTGTCTGCATACCTTCTCCATTTCACTACCCGGCATGCAATACACGATCGTATCTGATCCCAAATTATCAAACTGGGCTATCTCACAATCCGGATCAAATATATAAATATCTTTCACATTAGGAAATAAATCAAAATTCAACACTACTGTTGCCTTTGAAAGCATTACAATTGTTTGTATCCTTTTATTATAAAAACTCCAGCTCGGATTCAGAGCGTCTACAGGATACTCCCCCATTTTCATCGGAATAACCCAGGTTTTTTTCTTTCCAATATATCCTATGACACGGGCATACCATACATCATCTTTGTATCCATTCGAAACCCATATGGTTCCATCTTCACATCCCGCCTTATCTGATGGAGTAAAACTATATTTCATCGGATAGCTTTCACCAGATGCTCCATCCGGCGATATATCAAAAACAATTTTATAGACTCTTCCTTTTTCAAAATAACATGGCGTATATTCGTCCACATCCCATATATCATCATAACGCTGCCCCCAAAAGCCATAAGACCCCCATTGCCAAATATCCCAGCTGCTCTGATCTGCAGCCTCCACACGCATATATATACCATACGGATTTCTTCCCTCTCCCTCTGCATGTAATTCAAACTGCCATGCCCCACTCTCCTTCGGTGTAAAATACACAGGCGGCATATCCGGATAGATATCCATATAGCCTGTTTGATTTTCTGTAATCCAGGTTGCATTATCCGGGACATACGGTGTATCCTCTTCCTGTGCTCCGGCGTAGGCAAGTGTTCCTGCCATGCCTGTAGTGTTTCCCTGTGCCGGCATAAAGAAACTGCTTGTATCCCCCAGTGTAAGTGCCAGACTGACCAGGCAGACCAGCAGCCAGGCGATCGTCCTTTTTATTTTCATACTTACCTCCATTCCGCAGATGCTTTCTGCCTTATACAATTTCCAACAGTTCCGAAAAACTGTACATCTCATCCTTCTGATAGCACATCTTAAGTACGGCATCCAGCTCATACCGCTCGTCCAGCGGACACATATTGCACGCCGTCAGGGTGGACTCTGCCAGCTTTTCAAATACCTCCAGCGCATCCTTCTGCCGATAGGCATTTGTATCATAATGGATCATTTCCTGATATCTTCGCTGCGCAACATACAGTACCAGCGGAAGCATATCTGTACGCTGGATCTGGCGGCATCTGCGCCGGTTCTCCTTATAATATTTTGTGATCCACTGCTTTGCTTCTGCCACCGTCAAAAGCTCTTTAGGATTCCGGTCATATTCCAGCCCCATTGCACGGATCCAATCCGGACATGGATTGTCTTTCCCCATCTCCTCCAGGACACGTGCCGCTTTTCGGATGTAGAGCATGCGTTCCTTATGCGTGGCAATATTCATCAGATCCGACAGGTGTTTTTCGGTCATTCCATGTACCGAAGCAAATATCGGCTTTCCGTCCCTGTCCAGCGCATCGTTTGCATATACTTCAACCAGAAACTGCTGGTTTGTCTCCTTCTCCTGATCAGCCAGTGCAGCGACCTCCAGTACATTTTTCTGCCATTCTTCCGAAAATGATGTATCGTGCACATGCTCCCTGTGCTGAATGTATTTTTTGATATTCCGCACCTTTTCCTTCGGATCCAGTTTTCTTCTGTGGCACCAGTCTGCGTAATCTGTTTCCTCCAGTAAACGTTTCAACTCTTCCTGCGCATCCTTCTTCACATAGTCAAGAATGATCTTACGGTATTTCTGAAAATATTTCAGTGTCGTTTTACTATACCCCTTAAAATCTCCTGCATTTTCTAACATCCAGTCACAAAACTCGTTCCACGGATAATATTTACGCACCTCGTATTCACCGAGAAGCATCTGCGTGCCACAGGTGTGCTCCAGCTTCACCTGTTCATCCAGTTTTCTCTCAAACTCCTCGATATGATCCAGACACTGTTCATAACTCAACTGATTATCCAGTCCATATGTAAAGATCGTTTCACGATAATCAGTCACCTGGAATGCCGGTTCATAGATTCCATACAGAAGATATTCCTGCACCTCTTTGGAAGAAAGTCCCATACGAAATCCCACCTCATAGATCTGCTCCCGGTTCGGCACTGCCGTTCCACCGATACCAAACCATCGTTTCATCGTAGGCTGGGTAGCAATATCATGACGCCCCGTTTTTACGCGAAACAGCTTATAGAGCCGACGCCTTTTTTCCTCTTTTGACAAGGTATCCAGTTCCTTTCGCTCCCCCTCGTCCAGTAGTTTATCTTCCATAAACTCTGAAAAATCTCTGAATTCTTTTTCTTTCCGCATACGATGCACCAGCATCGTAAATGTTTTTTTATTTCCTCCCATATGCACCTTACTCCTTTTATGGTATGATCCCCGCGAAATCATCCTGTTCTTTTGTTTTCTTCTGTGTCACCTTCGGCTTTTTCGTTGCTGCCGGCGGTTGTGTCACTTTCGGCTTCCTCGTTTCTGCCGGTGCTGCCGGCTCTTTTGGCTGGCGGCTCACAACCGGAGCTTTGGTCGGATCCGGTCTTTTCTTTCCCTTGCTTAACGTCAGATAGATCCTTTTTCCCTTCTGTACCTTCGTTCCGGCGGACGGCTTCTGCCCGATCACCCTTCCCTTTGCGACCGTTGCAGAATATTTGTGCGTCCATACGCCCTTCAAGCCTTTCTTTTGCAGGAGCTGCTTCACCTCTGCTGCCGTCTTATACTCCAAGGACGGGATGCGTACCATCACCTTCTGTGGTACTGCCGATGCCGCCGGCTCTCCCGTCTCTTCGATATGTCCGGCGGAAACAGCGGCCGTCTCTGTCACCTGCTCCGGCTGCTTTCTTATCGCACGCTCCTTATGCCATATGGTACCCACGGATCCGACTCCCGACGCCAGACCGATCAATAACACTATTCCGGCGATCCGCAGCAGTTTTCCGTATTTATTCCGGTGCTCTGTCTCTTCCCTGATCTCCTCTTTTGCATACAGATCCTCATACAGCTGCTGCATCGTCTGATACCGCTGCTTTGGATGTACGGCAATTCCCTTCATCACTGCCTTTTTCTGCTCCATAGATATAGAAAGTTGTGGCATGGTGATCAGAGATGGCATTTCGTCTTCCAGTACCCGGTCGATCGCCTCATCCGGTATCCGTCCTGTCAGTGCAAAATATATAGTCGCACACAATGCATACACATCCGAATACGGTCCCTGCTTCCCCTTGATGCGGTACTGTTCCTCCGGGGAATAGCCTCGTTTAAAGACAATCGTCATGGTACGGGTCGCCAGTGCATTTTCTTTCCTGGCAGCTCCAAAATCAATCAGAACAAGTCTCTTTTCCTTTGTCACCAGCAGATTATCCGGGCTGATATCCCGATGCAGCATGCCGGTTTTATGCACCTTATCCAGTGACCAGATCACCGGACGAATCATTTCCAGAAACTCTCTGCCATCCAGTGCCCCTTCCTGCTCCACGTATTTTTTCAGACTGATTCCATCCACATATCCCATCACGATATAAGCGGTATTATTTTCATAAAAGAAATCTCTGACCGACACGATGCCGTCCAGCTCCGAAAAAGCAGACAGGCTCTTTGCCTCATACAGATATTTCTCCAGATTCTGCTGATAGATCTGCTGTTCCTCTTCGCCAAAGACATACACGGTATTGTCTTTTTGTTCTCCGACGTGTCTGCTCACCAGTCCGGTCGGAAAATACTCTTTGATCGCCACTGTCGTATCCAGCAGACTGTCCCAGGCTACATAGCTGATTCCGAAGCTGCCCTCTCCCAGCACTCTTCCTAAGATATATCTGTCATGCAGCTTTGTCCCCGGAAGCAGACACCTCGGTATCTCTTTATAGTATGCGGCATTATAACCACAATACGGACAGCTTTCCTGCTTTTGTATCAGCTTCATGCAATTTATACATCTGATTTGTCCTTTGTTCTCCATGCCAACTGTCATACCTTTCCCATACTCCGCTATTTTCTTCTCTATCCTCAATAACGATTTCCCGTATTTTTGTCATTTTTCTTTCCGTTTTTTTCAGTTTTAAGTAAAATCGAACAAAACCATTAACAAAAATATCCGTTAATGGTCTTGTTGTAACATTTTCACATCCTCTGCCTGCCGTCAAGCCGGATCTTCCGAAAATGTCTCTCTTCTCTTTTCTTATGCTCTGCCTGCTGCCCACTGCATGACGGTCAATACAACCAGCAGCATAGCTGCACTCAGTAAAAGCACGATCCACCATAC
>CAUCOL010000122.1 GCA_958444395.1 uncultured Lachnospiraceae bacterium | reverse complement strand
AGTGGGTACAGGAGAGAGGGCACTGGCGCAGGCAGTGTCCTTTTTCCGTTTATGGAATAGGACATTGCTCTGTCAAAGCTTTGATCATAATATCTGCCAACGGCGTAAAGAAGGTAATCATTGCTGCTATTTGTCTGGCATATCAGAAAAATTAGATACGAAAACATTAGGATAAAAAGGAGAAAAATATGCAGCTACAGGACAGTATACGGACAATCAAGGGGATCGGCGAGAAGAGTCAGCAGCTCTTTGCAAAGCTGGGGATCTATACCGTAGAAGAACTGCTTCGTCTGTATCCCAGAGAATATGAGATCGTAGAACCGATTCGGCCGATCGACCGTGTGCAGGAGGGCGTGATCGTAACGATCTGTGGTGCACTGACGGCACAGCCACAGATGCAGCGGATACGTAATCTGAAGATACTCGGGGTTCATCTGCGGGATGCCAGCGGACAGATCGCTGTGACCTGGTTTAATATGCCCTTTATGCAGAAGATGCTGCGCATGGGAATACATTATATTCTGCGCGGCAGAGTGGTGCGCAAGAATGGTGTACTGTGCCTGCAGCAGCCCAAGATCCTTTCAGAACAGGAATACCATGCGCAGCTGCAGAAGCTGCAGCCGGTCTATCCTTTGACGGCGGGACTGACAAACCATGCAGTGACAAAGGCAGTAGCGACGGCATTAAAGGAAATCATCTGGCAGGAGGACTTTCTTCCGCTGGAGATACGTAAAAAATATGATCTGCAGCTGCATAAAAAGGCGGTGCAGGAGATTCATTTTCCGGAAAACAAAGAGGTATATATCCAGGCGAGGAAGAGACTGGTTTTTGAGGAGTTTTTCCTGTTTTCCCTCGCCCTGCAGCAGTTGAAGCAGGGAAAGCATCAGAAGCAGTCTGCGTATCCGTTTACCGTATTTGATCAGACACAGCAGTTGATCGAGCAGCTGCCGTTTACACTGACCGAAGGACAGGAACGGACCTGGCAGGAGATCCGCGGGGATCTTGGCAGTGGAATCGTTATGAACCGCCTGATCCAGGGAGATGTAGGCTCCGGAAAGACGATCATTGCAGTGCTGGCATTGCTTGCCTGCGTGCAGAATGGCCACCAGGGAGCGATCATGGTGCCGACAGAGGTGCTGGCAGGACAGCATTACGATAGTTTCTGTGAATATCTTGCACCGATGGGGATCCGTGTGGGTCTTCTGGTTGGATCAATGACGGCAGCGCAGAAAAGAAAAGTCTATCAGCAGATTGCGGAGGGAACGCTGGATATTCTGGTGGGAACCCATGCATTGATACAGGAAAAAGTAGTTTATAAAGATCTGGCATTGGTTGTGACTGATGAACAGCACCGGTTTGGTGTAAAGCAGAGGGAAGCTTTCTGGTCGAAGGGGCAGCAGCCGCATATGCTGGTCATGAGTGCTACGCCGATTCCGAGGACACTGGCGATCATTCTGTATGGCGATCTGGATATTTCCGTGATCGATGTGATGCCGTCTGACCGCCTGCCGATCAAAAACTGTGTGGTCGGAACGCAGTACCGTCCGACAGCATATCAGTTTATGCAGAAGCAGGTGGCACAGGGACACCAGGTCTATATCATCTGTCCGATGGTGGAGGAAAGTGAGAATATGGAGGCAGAGAATGTGACAGATTATACCCAGACGCTCTGTCAGATGATGCCTCCTTCTGTCCGGATCGAATGTCTGCATGGAAAAATGAAGCCATCGCAGAAGAATGAGATCATGGAACGTTTTTCCGGGGGGGAGATAGATATTCTTGTATCTACGACGGTGATCGAGGTCGGCATTAATGTGCCAAATGCAACCGTCATGATGATCGAGAATGCAGAGCGGTTCGGACTGGCACAGCTGCATCAGCTTCGTGGCCGCGTGGGGCGTGGAAAAGATCAATCGTACTGCATCTTTATGGCGGGCAATCCATCGAAGGAGACGATGGAACGTCTGTCGATCCTGGGACAGTCAAACGATGGCTTCTATGTGGCAAACCAGGATCTGAAACTGCGCGGACCGGGCGATCTGTTCGGGGTCCGTCAGAGCGGTGATCTGGATTTTGTGCTGGCAGATATCTATCAGGACGCAGACCTGTTAAAACAGGCCAGCGAGGCAGCAGGCATTTATCAGAAAAAAGATGTGATAAAGCTGTGTAAAAAATACAGTACGCTGCGGCAGAAGATCGAGAATTATACGGGGGAGATCTTTTTATAGACGTTTGACCACAGGCGGTGAATATGCTACAATAGAATGGCGCATATAAAAATGGCGCAAAAAAGAAAAGTAACAGGTGACAGACCCGGCAGATCAGGTAGGTTATCGATAGAAAAATAAACAGAATCTGCATACTATTGTATTGAGGAAGGATAGAGGAAAGATGAGAGTGATCGCGGGAACAGCCAGACGGTTAAATCTGGTGACACCTTCCGGCAAGCATACCAGGCCGACGTCGGACAAGATAAAGGAGACCTTATTTAATATACTGCAGATGGATGTACCGGACGCACGTTTTCTGGATCTGTTCAGCGGGAGCGGCGGGATTGCCATAGAGGCACTGAGCCGTGGAGCGAAGGAAGCAGTACTGGTAGATAATGACCGGGAAGCGATCCGCTGCATCAAAGAAAATATCAAACATACACATTTTCAGGACAGCTCCCGTGTCATGGCGATGGACGTGCTGCAGGCACTTCGCCGGCTGGATCAGCTGGGACAGCCGTTTGATATTATATTTATGGATCCTCCCTACCGCAAAGAGATCGAGCAGACGGTACTTGCCTATCTGGCATCTTCTGATCTGATCGATGCCGATACGCAGATCATTGTAGAGACGGCACTGGACACAGATATTTCATTTCTGGACAGAATGGATTATACGATAGACAGGGTCAAGGAATATAAAACGAACCGTCATATTTTTTTATCCCGTAGATAGAGGTGGAACGATACATGAAGAACAGAGCAAATGTTGCGGTATTTCCGGGCAGCTTTGATCCGGTGACTTCCGGTCATATGGATCTGATCGAACGGGCAGCTAAGCTGTTTGACCGGGTGGTGGTCGGCATTCTGGTAAACAGTGCCAAAAAGCCGCTTTTTACCGTGGAAGAAAGGGTACGGATGCTGGAAGAGCTGACAGCGGATAACCCCACGGTTGATGTAAAGTCCTTTGACGGACTTTTGATAGATTTTGTAGAGCAGGAAGGAGCATCTGCCATTGTCCGCGGACTGCGTACTTCCGGCGATTTTGAATATGAGTTACCATTGGCACAGGCCAATCATAAATTAAACCCACACGCAGATACGATATTTCTTGCTACGGCACCGGAGCATTCCTATATCAGCTCCAGCGCAGTCAAGGAACTGCTTCGTTATCAGGCTGATATCACCGGAATGGTACCGGAACAGATCAGAGAGCAGATCGTGAGAAGGAGAGATACATATGCAGATTAACAGACTTGAGCAGAAGATCGACGATATTTACGGCTTTGTAGAGAGCTGCAAGATGCAGCACTTATCTACGACAAAGGTCGTTGTGCCGAAGAACGAATTATACGATTTACTGGATGATTTGCGTCGTGATATTCCGGATGAAGTGCACCGCGTACAGAAGATCGTCCGCCAGAGAGATCAGATCCTGGAGGATGCCAAGAACCGTGCGAATGACATGATGCAGGAAGCACAGGAGCAGTATAAGGCAATGGTCGAAGAACATGCGATCATGCAGGAGGCGTATCATCAGGCAGATCTTACGGTGCAGAACGCAAATGAGCAGGCGGAGCAGATTATTGCCAATGCCCATGCACAGGCAGAAGAGATCGGCAGAGGAGCCCTGTATTATACAAACGATCTGTTAGATATGGCAGAAAAGACGCTTCAGGGAGCGTATGAAAGTTCTGCACACAATGCCCGTCTGTTAGAACAGACACTGCAGAATTACCTGGAAGTGATCCGTCAGAATAAAGCGGAGCTGGTGCAGGACGAGAATCCGGAGCCGGAGATGACAGAGGAGACGGCAGAACCTGCCGGGGAGCCACAGCAGGAGGAAAGCTATGAAGAAGAATGATGTGGAAGTAGTCATTAATGGAAAGCAGTATACATTGTGTGGATATGAAAGCAGTGACTATTTACAGCATATTGCGACCCACATCAATGAAAAATATGCAGATTTTAAACAGCAGGAAGGCTACAATCGTCTGGATACCGGGATGCGCAACATTCTTCTGGCGATCAATCTGACGGATGATTATTTTAAGGCGCAGAAGCAGGCAGGAGAATTAAAAGAGCAGAAGGAAGATCTGGAAAAGGAGATCTTTGAGATACGTCACAAGCTGTTATCAGCACAGTCAGAGGCTGAGAATCTCAAGAAACAGCTGGAAGAGACGAAAAAGTCCTACGAGGAAGCAAGCCGTCAGGTGATTCGTCTTGAGACGGAGTTAAAGCATGAGCAGAAAGAAGCAGATTCTGTGAATGCGGCACAGGATGAACGGGGAAATAACCGTTCCAGAAAGAATCGTTAAGAAAGATAAAGAGGGCAAAACACATGTTTTGCCCTCTTTTACCGAATGGACAGAGGAAAAGCTCATACAAGTAAGGGCTGGCTATTTGCGTTGCAGGCGTCACAAAGTAGCCCTGATCGCAGAGCAAAATTTAATATTTTGCCCGCGATTCTTTCGATGCAAAGCGTCTGCGGAATGGAGAAAAGAATGGAACAGACAAGAAAACCGGAGGTGCTGGCACCTGCCGGCTCTATGGACAGCCTGAAAGCGGCCGTTAGTGCCGGCTGTGATGCAATCTATATTGGAGGCAGCCGCTTCGGGGCCAGGGCGTATGCAGATAATCCACAGAAGGATGAGATGATCGACGCCATTCACTATTGTCATCTGCACGGAGTAAAGATCTATATGACGGTCAATACATTACTCCGGGAGGATGAGTTATACACGGATCTGTATACGTATCTTGCACCATATTATCAGGCAGGGCTGGATGCAGTGATCGTACAGGATATGGGCGTCCTGCGTTATATTCATGCCTGTTTTCCTGACCTTGATATTCATGCCAGCACACAGATGACTCTGACGATGGGCATCAGTACGAGTCTGTTGGAGGAGTATGGCGTGACCCGGATCGTTCCAGCAAGAGAACTAACACTTGCTGAGCTTCGGCAGATGCGTAAGGAGACAGGTGTAGAATTAGAAGTATTCGTGCATGGAGCACTCTGCTACTGCTATTCCGGACAGTGTCTTTTCAGCAGTATGCTGGGAAACCGCAGCGGAAACAGGGGACGTTGTGCACAACCATGCCGTATGCAGTATAGCCTGCAGGAGCAGGAAGGATATTTCTTAAGTCCGAAGGAGAACTGTGCCCTGCCGTTACTCGATCAGCTGATCGAGGCAGGAGTAGATTCCTTTAAGATCGAGGGCAGGATGAAGAAGCCGGAGTATACAGCGTTTGTTACGGCAATGTACCGGAAATATGTTGATCTGTATTTTGAACTGGGAGCCAGAGGATATGCACAATGGAAGAAGAAGCACACACAGGAATTCAAAGATGATCTGCGTCTTTTAGGTGAATTATATAACCGGGAGGGATTTACCTCCGGTTATCTGGAGGGAGAGTCCGGAGTTCCTTTTGCGGACAGAACAGGAAAAGGGACAATGTTAGCTTCCCGTAGACCGCGCCACGGAGGAATCGAAGTGGGTGAGGTACTGCGGGTGGACCGTCATACAGTTACGTATCGTGCCAGCCAGCCATTGTATCCGCAGGATGTAGTAGAATTTCGTGATAGTGGGCTTTTGCCATCGTATGAGTATACACTGGGAGAAGCAAAGCAGGCAGGGGAGATGGTGACGGCACGGTATCAGAAGGGGTGCCGCATCCATGTACATGACAAAGTTTATCGAACCAGACATGGGATCCTGCTGGAGCAGATCCGTGAGAAATACACTGAAAAAGATGTAAAAGAGGCAGTCCGGATCGAATTTACAGCCATTGAAAACACACCGGTACAACTGAATGCTTCCATACAAAGAGAAGGACGGACTGTTATCGTACAGGTGGTCGGGGATCCC
>CAUCOL010000121.1 GCA_958444395.1 uncultured Lachnospiraceae bacterium | reverse complement strand
AGCATCTGCCTTACAAGCAGAGGGTCACAGGTTCGAGCCCTGTAGGTCCCATTGATAGATATTCTATCATTTAATTAAATATGGCGGAATAGCTCAGTTGGCTAGAGCATACGGTTCATACCCGTAGTGTCGAGAGTTCAAATCTCCCTTCCGCTACTTCCAAAGCCTTGAAGAGTTATTCTTCAAGGCTTTTGTGTTACTGTTCTTTGATACGAATCCTTCCCGGTACCCGGCTGCGGATTTGTATTCTATATTTATTCAGAAATGAGGTGGATTATGCGAGTTGGAATGGGTTATGATGTACACCGTCTGGTAGAGGACCGTGACCTGATACTGGGTGGTGTGACGATTCCTTACGAAAAAGGACTTTTGGGACATTCCGATGCGGATGTGCTGCTCCATGCGATCATGGATGCACTGCTGGGCGCTGCTGCCCTAGGCGACATCGGAAAACATTTTCCGGACACCGATCCGGCATATAAAGGTGCTTCCAGCATGAAACTGCTGGAGCATGTTGCTTCTTTATTGGAAGAGAATAATTACATGGTTGAAAATATTGATGCGACGATCATTGCGCAGCGTCCGAGAATGCGTGACTATATCGACACGATGCGTGAAAATGTCGCTTCCGTACTGGGGATCGAGACCGATCGGGTCAATATCAAAGCAACGACGGAAGAAGGACTGGGATTTACCGGCGATAGCTCCGGCATATCGTCCCAGGCAATCTGCTGCATATCGTCCCTCTACGAGCACATGGGGGCTTCCTATAATATGGACAATGCTTCGGCTTCTCTCCCATCCGGCTGTCAGGGATGTGGCGGCTGCGCAAACCGCTGAACATCTGCACAGGCAGAAACAGCAGCAGGGAACGCTTACAGGAAATAACAGCGGAATATATAAGAACAAATTGTCAGAACAGGTATATTGTGTAACCGTCCAGACAATGGAACACGTTACGGACCAGAAAGGATAAAAATAATGTGGATTGCAGATCAATGGAAAGATTATGAAGTAATCGATACATCACAGGGTGAAAAGCTGGAACGCTGGGGTGATTATATCCTCCTTCGCCCGGATCCTCAGGTTATCTGGGATACGCCGAAAAAGAATCCGGCATGGAAAAAATTAAATGCGCACTATCATCGCAGCAATAAAGGCGGTGGAGACTGGGAATTTTTTGACCTCCCACAGAAATGGCAGATTCATTATAAAGAGCTGACCTTCCAGCTGCAGCCATTTCATTTTAAACACACCGGGCTTTTCCCGGAGCAGGCCGTCAACTGGGACTGGTTCTCTGAGAAGATCCGCCATGCCGGACGCCCGGTCAAGGTATTGAACCTTTTCGCCTATACAGGTGGTGCTACTCTTGCAGCAGCTGCTGCCGGAGCCAGCGTGACGCATGTAGACGCCTCTAAGGGCATGGTAACATGGGCAAAGGAAAATGCCGCTCTCTCCGGTCTGGCGGATGCTCCGATCCGCTGGCTGGTTGATGACTGTGTTAAATTTGTCGAACGTGAGATCCGCCGTGGCAATCATTACGACGGCATCATTATGGATCCTCCTTCCTATGGACGTGGTCCAAAAGGCGAGATCTGGAAGATCGAAGAGAAAGTCTATCCGTTCATCAAGCTGTGTACGCAGATTCTGTCGGATGATCCGCTCTTCTTCCTGATCAACTCCTATACGACCGGACTGCAGCCTGCCGTATTAAGCTATATGCTGCAGACGACTCTTACACCAAAATTTGGTGGCACGGTAGAGGCTCAGGAGATCGGACTCCCCGTCTCCCACAACGGACTGGTTCTTCCCTGCGGAGCTTCCGGGCGCTGGTCCTGACACTTTCCACTGCCTCTGAGCAGAACAAAGTGGGCAAAACCGGCGTTTCGCAATTCTCGCTGGCTTCGCTCTACGTTACGAGCATTTTCCTCTTCCACAGAAAAGCCTCGACATGATGGCAAACCTTTCTCCTAAAAGTTAGATTTCAGGTCTGACTTTTAGAAGTGGTTCCTCATGTCGAGGCTTATTTTTATGTGTAATAGGGAAATCCATCTGATCATTTGACACAGACATCCGGACATTGATGTGCTGATGTCCTAATATTTACGGTAGGAATTGATGTCCTGCGCAAGGATCTTAATGCCACGAATGTAACTGTCAAACATTCCCTCGCGGTAGCATGCCATGATGATCATACCTGCCGGGATCGCCAGGATCAGACCCAGCATACCACCAATCCGGTAACCGATCAGCATATAGATCAGAATCTCAAACGGATTCATGCCAATGCTGTCACCGACCAGCTTTGGCTCCAGGATCTGCCGCACGATCATGATCACAAAATACAGTACGATCAGTATGATGCCATAACGGTAGGAACCTGTCAGCAGTTCATAGACCGCCCACGGACCGAGTACGGTTCCCGCTCCAAAGAACGGCAGAAAATCCACAAAAGCGATGATCACTGCCAGCAGTCCGCTATATGGGACTCCCATGATAATAAACGGAATCACTGTGATAAAAAAAATCACGATCATGATCTGGAAATGTGCTTTGAAATAACCACCGATCGCTGTCATACAGATGTTTTTCACCTTATTCCAGAACCGCAACACACTGTCCGGCGTGTGGCGGCGTACGGTTTCGCTGATATGATCCTTCTCTACTGTCATAAAGTAGCAGGCAAGGATCGTCAGGATCAGATACACGATAAAGTCAATGACAGAGCTGGCAACATTTCCTACCTTTGAGAACGTGCCGGACTGCAGTCCATTCAAGGCTGTCATGATATAATCGTTCGCAGCAGTTTCTTTTGTATTTAACAAAGACTGCAGATTCTCCGGTATCACATGCCATCTCTGATGCAGGGAATAGAAGGCTTCCTGCAGATTCTGCATCACATTGGTATATATCCCCGGCAGCTCATGCACCAGATTGCTAAGCTGCATGACCGCCAGTGCAGCCACTCCATAAAATGCCGCACAGATCGCCACAAGCACCAGCACGATAATGATCGCCGTACCATGCTTTTTGCCGATGTTGATATGCTTCTCTAAGAAACGGATCGGCGGTGTTGCGATCAGGGCAACGATCCACGCTATGATCAACGGAGCAAAAAATCTTAGTATCTTTGGTAATAAAAATATCACAAACAACAGGACTCCGGCACCTATCGCCAGATTGACCAGTATTTTCTTGTGAAGTTCTCTTTTGTCATTCTCCATACATATCACCCCTTACTGAAATGAAAGAATCTGAGAGTTCCAAAATGATCTGTCTGCAAAACATCTTCTGACTGCCCGGCAGGTAAAAGAACCCGGCAGATGATTTCCTGTATTATTTACCAAGACAAAGTGCAATACCTACACCGACCGCCAGCGTTACGACGCCTGTCAGAACAGTGAGCACGGTAATCCCTGCCATTGCAGTTCCCATCAGAATGACCACCGGTGAAGAGATCACCAGACCCATGATCGCACAGTATGTCAGTGCTTCAAACTTCTCTAACAGGATCTCGATCAGCTTGGCGATCGCAAAGATACCGATCACTACCCCCAGGCCAAACGGAATCAGGATAATGCAGATGTGCAACAGCTGCTGCACATCACCGGCCTTTAATGCCGTAATAAAATCTGTAATCGATGTGATCACCGGATTATAATATCCCATGATCATCAACATCATAGAACCACTGACTCCCGGAATAACCATCGTCGCAGAAGCAACGACACCGACGAAGAACAGCTTGATCAGGGATACCAGATCCGTCGTAAGTACAACATCCTCTCCGGCACCGCCCAGATACTGCATCAGGATAATACCGGCAAAGAAGATCAGAAATACAACAACATGCGGTACACCGATCTTCTTTCCTTTCAAATGTCCGGTCAGGATCGGGATACCGCCCAGGATCAGACCGATAAACAGCATACTTGTCTGAAATGGAACATTGGCATATAATGCCTTGATGCAAAATGCCAGTCCGACGATGCCGACTGCCATACCTACAAAATAGGGAAGAAGCGTCATAATACTTTTCTTCAGCTGAGAAAACAGATGTGTGACGCTGTAGATGATCTTATCGTAAATGCCCATAGAAACCATCATCGTTCCACCGCTTACTCCCGGAATCGCATTTGCTATTCCAATCACAACGCCCTTTAATACGTCCTTAAAAAAATTCATTTTCAACCTCCATTTGATAACATTTTTTCGACACAATTTATCCGTATAATATGTACAATAAGTAAGTAACTTGGTAAAATAGATAGAAATCTACTCCCTCATCCAACGTACTGCCTCTTACAGACCGTTGAAATACCGGGGATATGCCGAAACAATACAAATAATATAACACAGAAGTTTTTCTTTCTCAATATGTTTGAATTTGCTTCACAAAAGTTTAATAACTCAGTTTTCGCACGGAGATCGTGCAGATTATCTGCGTTATTAACATGATTTTTTAGAAATGAGGAATGATATGGTAAAACATTTTATACGTTCACACGGTAAACTGACATTACGCAGATATGCGGGCGTACTGCTCGCCTGCGCACTGACACTCTCCCTGCCGGCTGCAAATGTGCTGGCGGAGACTACCGGCAATGCCACAGTACAAGCAACAGCAGAACAGACAGGCACGACTACTGCACGCTCTTCCCAGGGGCAGACTGATACGACTGCCGCAGATTCCGCCGTGGAACAGGCAGACACCGTTTCTACGTCAGCACCGGACAGCGGGATCCTGACACGTATAGACGAGGTTCATGACGGAGGACTGGTCCGTTCCCATCTGGAGGATGCCGCCGGGCGTGTCTATGATCCGCAAAGTGATACGCAGAATACACGCAATGACTCTGCGCAGACGTCCGGTGAGAATACACCTGCCGGACGCACTACGAAGAAAGCCACCGAACTCCCTTCTTCTTACGATCTGTGTACGCAGAATCTGACAACATCGATCAAGGATCAGGGTGTCACCGGCTGCTGCTGGGCTTTTGCCGCCGTCAAAGCGATTGAATCCTACGGTCTGAAATCCGGTCTTCTGACACCGGATACTGCAGATCTGTCCGAAAGCCATCTTGCGTGGTTTTCTTACTCACCATCTACCAACACCAGTGATCCGATGTATGGTGATGGTCTGGTGACTGCTTCCAACCCGTTTTCTCTGACAGGGAGTAGCACATTCCCTTATGAAAATGGCGGTTCATCCATTCTTGCCATCTTTACCCTTGCCAAATGGTCCGGTGTCGTAGCTGAAGCCAATGCACCGTTTACAGCAGATACCGATGCACAGATGCAGCAGATGGCACTCTCCATGCAGCAGATGGAAAACATGCGCTACAGTGCTCTCGCCCATATGCAGCAGGCAGACTGTATTGACGAATATATGTTTACAAACAACTACTATTACAGTAATTCCTCCATGATCACAGAAATGAAACAGTCGATTCTGGATAACGGGGCTTTGGATATCGCCGTATACTATGATAAGAGTTATCTTTCAAACCGTTCCGGAAGCTCAGCTTACTATCAGACTGCATATACCGGCTCCCGTTCCGTCAATGCTGCCAACCACTGCGTTACGATCGTCGGCTGGAATGATTCCTACTCTGCTTCCAACTTCCATTCCAAGCCTGCCGGTAATGGTGCCTGGCTGATCGCCAACAGTTATGGTACGGAAGCAAATGATAATGGTTATTTCTGGCTGTCCTATTATGAGCCGTCGATCTGCGATATTACTTCCTTCCAGATCGAACCGGCAGATAACTACGATACTGTCTATCAATACGATGGCTTTGGCTGGAGCAACGCCCAGTATACCTCAGCAGGCAATATAAAAACAGCGAATATCTTTACGGCTGACAGCAGTAGTCCGCAGCAGCTTCGCGCCGTTTCCTTTTACACCCTGTCTGACAATCAGAAATATAAGATTGAGATCTATCGAAACGTCACCTCTTCATCACCGGTCAGCGGTACATTGATCGAAGCATGTACGACCTCCGGTACGATCACGAAGAACGGGTATCACACGGTGACTCTCCCGGCAACCGTCAATGTAGCTGCCAGCGAGAAATTCTCTGTTGTCGTGACCTATATACAAACAAACGGTTCAACGATTTATATTCCGTTAGAGGGACCAACGACAAAAAT
>CAUCOL010000120.1 GCA_958444395.1 uncultured Lachnospiraceae bacterium | reverse complement strand
CCCGGCATTATCCGAATCTGTCTCACTGACCGAGCAGAACGGTAACAAGCTATTGACGATCACCCTGGCAAATACCTCTCTGACCGATACACTCCATGTCGAGCTGGAGCTTCCGTGGAAATATTCCTTTGCCGGCAAAGCGGTGATCGCCGTGCTGGATGAGGACGTACGTGCCTATAATACCTTTGATGATCCGGATCATGTACGTGCCTATGAATCAGAAGAAGAATGGAGCGGCAACACCCAGACAGTCGAACTGCCAGCCTGCAGTGTCTGCCGGATCAACTGTTATGTCGCCTAAAACACATAACAATACTGCCGATACCGGCAAGAACCTTCTCGACACCGACAAGAACCTTCTCGACACCGACAAGAACCTTCTCGATACTGGTAAGAAACTTGCTGCCACCGGCAGCTCCAAAAAGCCTTTCTGCGTCCGCTGTCTGATCCGGGAACTGACCGACGAAGATGCGCATCGTCAGATTCTTGCCTATCAGGAGCAGATCCCGGAGCATAAAAAGGCAGCCGCTCCTCTCTATGAAGAACGGCTGTCGATCTGTAAGGACTGCAAATGGCTCGTCATGGGTACCTGCCGGAAATGCGGCGCCTACGTAGAAGCCCGTGCGTACACTGCCGATGCGCATTGCCCGCTGGGATTGCCCCTCTGGTAGATTCCTCACTCTTTTCCGGTATAACCCAATAAAAAGGCGGAATTGATTCCTTTATCCCTCAATAGAAATAAACTTGGCTTCCTCTGATTTCTTCGGAACCTCTTTTGGAATCTGAAGGATCAGGGTACCATTCTCAAACTTCGCCTTGATATCCTCCTGTGATATTGCGTCGCCAACATAAAAGCTGCGGCTGCAGGTACCGGTATAACGTTCCTTACGGATATATTTGCCTTCTTTATCCTGCTCGTCATGATTCTGTGCTGTATTCGCTGAGATGACAAGATAGCCATCCTTTAACTCACCCTTTACGTCTTCTTTCTTATATCCCGGAAGATTCATGATCACCTCATACGCATCCTTCGTCTCACGGATATCTGTCTGCATCAATCCATTAGAAGCATAACTCTTCGTGTAACTTCTCTCCGGCAGTCCGAATAAATCATCTACAAAACTATCTCCAAAAATACTAGGCATTAACATATGTCATCTCTCCTTCCATATATCAGCTCCGGATGCCCAGGTACATGATCAAATATCTGCTCTCGGATATTCCCTGTCCCGGCATCGGAGTTTCTGTGCATTTCGTTCGATGAAACCAGGTACTTTTCTTACTCTTCCCTCGTTCTGCCAATGTTATACCACTTCTGTTAGCACTCGTCAAGATAGAGTGCTAACATATTTTCTAAAAATTTTCTAAACTCCTGTTTTACACATTCTACTGCAAAGAATGATGCACATCTATCATCACGGGACTGCGTCTGTATCCGGAACTGTGCAGGATCATTCTTCGATCCATCCGAAGCGAGAAATAGCAAAAAAAATGCAAAAAATACCCCAAATGAAAATTTTTTCAAAAAAATTTTATGCCCGAAAACAGGGCATTTGCAAGGGGTGTCATGACGAAAAATGTCGAAAAACGAAAAAAGCGGAAAGAGAATCGCAGAGTGCGTATGTTATACTATCCGGCAAGGAAAAAAGTGTTGCAAAAGGCTCTGTTTCATATGCAGCACACGTTCAATCCAAAGCAAAGAAAGGATGATTCTAATGAAGAAATTAATGACAATTATGATGGCAATCGTTATTGCTGTAACAAGTTTCAACGTAGCACCGGTGCAGAGAGCAAGTGCTGAGGAAACAGGCGAGAGAGTGCTGTATACAACAGATTGGAGCAATGGTAACGGTACAAGAGCCATTGTGTCAGCAGATGGAAAGACGGTGAACTATTATGGTGTCGAGTTTGCAACTGATAAACAGGACGAGAAGCAGGATGAGAAACCAGATACGAACATTGTTATCGGTGAGGATGGATTTGCATTTGTGACTACAATTATCAGTAAAAATGAAAAGTATAAAATCATTGAAAACAACGATTATCGTTTCAAGCTGGAGAATGAGTATGGATGGGTATATCTGATGGATGATACTCATTTTTTAACAAAGATTTCCGATGGTGATGGTACGAATGTTGCCGATTGGAAAAAGACAATGGGTGAAGATGGTACTGGAATCGGATACTGGAGAGAGGGCGAGTTGGAAGAAGCCGATGTTGTTGAAAAGATGGCAAAGGGACAGAAATTTGCATTCACATTAATGGGTGTTGAAGATTATGCAAGACGATACAATGGTGCAAAGCCGGTAATTAATTGGACATCCAGCGATCCATCTGTGGCATCAGTAGATAACAACGGTGTTGTAAAGAGCAAAAAATATGGAACAACAACGATTACAGCACAGTTTAATACCGAGGAGCCAACAACTGTAAAAATCAAGGTTGTAAAGAATGTATATAAAGCAGGCTTAAAGTCTTCATCAAGCACTGTTACTCCAACATCCGGTGGTCTGGAATATATGACGATCACATCTATGAAGTTTGATAAGAAAGGAAATCTGGTATGCGTTTATAAGAAGAGAGGTTTTTACAAGCTGTCTAAGAGTGCTGCAAAAGCAACTTATACCACAAATCATCTAATGAAAATTGTATCAGAAACAGGCAAAATTGTCTTTAATGACACTATTGTTATGAAGCATGAACCAGCAAAGAACTATACAAAAACGTTTGTGATTAAGAAAAAGGAGCTGAAAAGAACAAACTTTGATCTGACACGTTCTCATGCGCAGATTTACTAATCACACTTTTTAAATATGTATTTTTTCATTCGTTACAGTTACAGTGGAAATTCCCGTCAAACATGTTATGATATAGGTAACTTTCTTTAAAACCGTCGGCTACGCCTGTCTGTATAAAGGCTATGGTAAAACAGTAAATGAAATACCGCTGTCAGAGCTGACTGTTTCTCTTTTCCGGGAAGCATATCCAAGAGAACTGTTTGCTATGCTGGAGGATGCAGGGCATCATATTGAGGAAAAATATCCGGGTATCTATTACGTAACAAACAGGCATTTAATGTTTCTGCCGAGCAGGCAATGGATGTTCTCCAGATTCCTCAGAACCGTCGAGCTTTTATCCTTTCTAATCTGTAATATTATGAAATAACAGTCTAAAACGAAATTAAGGGGCTGTCGCTTTAACGATGCTTAGTGCGACAGCCCCTTATCTCAACATCAAACCGTTCCACCATTACTTTCATTCGGTGCCTCATCCAGATATGCATTAGAATACTGCAGATCAAACTTCTTCCGTTTCAATGCCTTCTTTTTGATCACAAACTTTCTTACACATTTCTGAAATGCAACATTTTTGAATGTCACTGTTTTGCAGAATACGGTCTCTCCTGTTTCATCGGCAATCTCCAGCATGTATCGATCCGTCCAGCGCCTGGTATCCTTCCGTTTCTTCTCACCCTGGTTGTATATTGTTTTCTTCGTATATACGCATACCAAATTTCCCTTTTTATCCCACTTCATAGAGGTAATGGCTGTATATTGCTTTCCATAGTAAAGATTTGCTCTGCTGCCCGATGTCACTTTTGCGGTATATTGATTCTTCACTACCCTGACTTTAATAGAGGAAGGCGTCTTCTTGCCAAACTGCGCTGTAACCGTCACTGTGCCATATTTTTTGCCTTTCACTACACCCTCACTGTTTACTGTTGCAATAGATGCGTTACTGGATGACCAGTTCACCGTAGGTTCTCTCTGATAATTCATTCTGAAGGCGTATGCACCCTCTAATGCCAGGGAAATCGTCTGTCCTTTTGTCACGTTGACAATCTCTCTATCAGACTCCCTGCATACAATCTTCATATCCATATCATAGGATTCTGTTGCCCAGTCCGGGATACCTGACCCTTCCGATATCTTTGTCATATAATGGTCTGCATCCATCGCATAAACAGTCCCCGACGCATCCTGAAGCTGCAGATTATAGTTTGTATCCCTTTCAAGTACCTTATAATACCGTCCATTCTGAACTGCATTCTGTGTAAATGGCTGAATCCACGAAAAATCATCGACGACACATGGTTTATACCAGGCAAACCCGTCTTCTGTCAGACGGATCGTTCCATCCTGTGTCTGTTTTCCCGTATCCTTGTCAATGTGGTAATAATTCAGCACACTATCTGTTCCCAGTGTGATTTTTCTGTAAAAGCTCTGTCCTGACGCATCGACCTTCTCCCCATAATATACCGTTTGCTCCCCGGCTGCCTCCTCAGCTGCCGCTTTCTTTGCAGTTATATTGCCTGCACCCACTGCCGAAAAAGCAGCAGCTGTCATCGTTGTCGCCAATGTGAGAGCTAAGACTTTTTTCTTCATAATATTTCCCCCTTTCCCGTTTGTATTTTACTTTTTTTCTATAATCTTCGTTGCAGATCATCCGCATATTTTTTTGCCTGATTGGCATACTGCGCTGCACCGGGAGTCCTTAACTTTCTCGCATTTGCCATGCTGTTATCCGCATACCGGCGTGCTGCACCATACTCATTATATTTCTGTTTTGTCATTCGATCTGATTCACGTATTCTCTGACTTTCTTCTCTGCTTTCATCCATCCTCCTGCAGACATCATCTGCAGAGGCTTTCATCATCTGCTCCGATTCATTGAGACTATTATTGATCGCATTAAATATTCCAAATATTATCAATATTCCGATAACAGCTACGATTCCTTCTTTTGTCCTCACTGCACGCTCATAGGATGTGATCGATTCATCAACCGTCGTATAATTCTTTTTCCGTGTAATTCTTATAAGCTTATTCATCAGCCTGATACGGCGATATCGCATTGGCACATCCGGTATAACCCGATTAATAGCATGCGTATAACCGTTTGTGTCATCCTCCACCTGAAGCTTGTCCGCCCTTTTTCGGCAAAGTGCAGCAAAAGGAAATGAACCGATGCAAATACCTACACTCATCACGATCGACAGTATCAGCATCATTTGTATAATAGCAGAACCCACTGCCTGATCCGGGGTCTGACCGGCAATCATATAACCGATCGACAAAACAATCGCTGCTATCCATGCAATAATATATGCAACGACCCTCGTCAGCAAAAATGAAAGCACGCCAACCAATAACGCCTTTTTTGCATCCCAATAATAGAAGCTGTGATAAAAATCTTTTTTTCTGAGAAACGGCTCATATTTCGCAAGCTCCATCTTTCCTTTTGTAAGTCTTGCAACCAGGGTCTCCGTTGGGTTCATAGCTGCCTGCACAGCACTGTCTGCCTCCTCATTTGCTTTTAAAATCGCAGCATTTTTAACCAGTGCTTTTTCATTAAACGAGGCAATATGCACATTGATCAAGCTCTTTACTATAAAGGCAAAAATAAAAGCACAGATGTACTTTGCCACCGGACAAACAACATAGTAAATCATGGATGCAGCAGGCGGCATCCAGCTGGTCGCTTTATATTTTGACAGCAGTCCCGCCATGATCATATGAGACACTCTGTTAAATATAAGATAATAGGACACCAATGCCAGAACAGCCCATAAAACAAACCCCCGTCCTTTTTTATAAGGCTCCTTCTCCGGAATGATTCCCTCTTTTCCTTTCCAGTCCTCCATAAAGTACTCCTTTCTTTCCTCATGTCAAACGCAAGGTTTCACACGCACGCTTATCTTGCATATGGTGGTTCATACTGGTTATTTTGTTCCTCATTAAACATAGTCAAGTCGTTATAATAACCTCCACAGGCTGATGTTCTAAAGCTTCCCGTGACACCGACTGTATGTGCCGGCAGATCATACACTTTTCCCTTTAATTTCTTTTTACTGATCTTGATGGTAAATGTTTTGGACTTGTGCGCTTTTAACTTCGTAGCATTCATTTTATTCATATATTTTCTGATATTATATTTGAATACTGCCTTCTGTCCGGAAAAGTCTTCCTTCTCTGTGATAATAATCATACCATCTAATTTATAAGAGGTTCTAAAAGAGGTGATAACAGTATTCGTCTTACCTGTTTTATTCGTAAATTTTATTTTTAAGATTAAATTTCCTTTTTTATCATAGGACAGTGTCTTTACCACCCGTGCCTTATGATTCTTTACAGGCAGATCAATCTTCTCTTCTACTTCATTCTTTACAACATGATACTCTGCACTTGCC
>CAUCOL010000119.1 GCA_958444395.1 uncultured Lachnospiraceae bacterium | reverse complement strand
AGCAGGAAGATACATCTGCTACCAGTGTCTTTCCCTTTGTGTTTGGAAGCTTCTTATACTTTGTTCCATAGATTGTATTGTTTTCGCAAATATATACATAATCAGCATCTTCCGAAATTGGCAGATCCGAGCAGTCTGGAATGTACGAGAACGTTTTGTCTTCTGAGGAAGCGATCTTGTTTGCTTTACCATATTTGGATGCTTCCTGCCATGCTTTCTTTGCCCACTGACCGGTTACGATGTAGTCAGCGACCTTGTTCTTCATCAGGTTCATAGGGATCATGGCGAACTGTTGCGATGCACCGCCCTGAAGGAACATAACCTTATAATTGTCAGGAATGTTCATTAATTCTCTCAGATCCTTCTCTGCCGTCTTGATGATATCATCGTATACCTTTGAACGATGGCTCATCTCCATAACCGACATGCCGGAACCCTGATAATCTAACATCTCATCTGCTGCTTCTTTTAATACTTCTTCCGGTAATACCGCCGGACCGGCTGAAAAGTTATACACTCTGCCCATTTTTTCATGTGCCTCCTTATTATGTATTGCTGCCCGCGCCTCTTTACTATGGTTAAGATACACGGACATCTATAGCATCAGGATCTGCGATCCTGTCTACCTTCTTTTATCAGCAGACCATTGTCTGCTCTGTATGTTTACAGCTTTATTTGCTGCCGTTCTTTGCCTTCAGATCCGCTTCATCAAAAACGTCTTCCAGATTTTTGCCCGGAGCGACCATTGGGAATACCTTATCATCACTCTCAATTACACAGTCTACCACTACTGGTACCTTTGATGCAATAGCTTCTTTCAAAACAGGTAAAACCTCTTCCTTTTTCGTGATACGATAACCCTTTGCTCCCATCGCCTCTGCCAGCTTCACATAATCGACCTGATCATTTAATACAGTATGTGAATACCGCTCTCCATAGAACAGGGTCTGCCACTGACGTACCATACCCAGTACCGAATTATTAAATACCAGCTCTATGACCGGTATATCACTGCGGACAGCCGTCGCGATCTCGTTCATATTCATGCGGAAACATCCGTCTCCTGCAATGTTTACCACTGTTTTGTCCGGATTGCCGACTTTGGCACCGATTGCTGCGCCCAGTCCATATCCCATCGTTCCCAGTCCACCGGAAGTGATCAGGGTACGAGGCTTTTTGTATTTATAATACTGCGCTGCCCACATCTGATGCTGACCAACCTCCGTCGAAATGATCGCAACCCCCTGTGTCAGCTCGTAGAGTTTCTCCACAATATATGGTCCGGCCAGACGATCCCTGTCATAGGTAAGCGGAAGTTCTTCTTTCCGTTTCATGACCTTTTCCATCCATTCCGGATGGGACAGCTGCTCCAGACGTGTATTCAGAATGTCCAGAACGGACTTTACATCTCCGATCACACTGACATCGACCAGAACATTTTTATTGATCTCCGTCGCGTCGATATCAACCTGGATAATCTTTGCTTTCTTTGCGAAGTTCTTCGTAACACCGGTGACACGGTCTGAGAAACGGGAACCAAGCACAACCAGTACATCACACTCTCCTACACTTAGGTTCGCGGTCTTTGTGCCATGCATACCAAGCATTCCGACATAACGCTCCTGCGTACCGTCATAAGCACCTTTTCCCATCAATGTATCTGTTACCGGCGCATCGATACGGTCTGCAAATTCCTTCAGCTCACGATCCGCTCCGGAGATCACGGCACCTCCACCGACAAAGATCATCGGACGTTTCGCTTTCTTCAGCAGCTTCACAGCTTTCTCCACACTGCCCTCATCGATCTGCTCCGTTGCTCTGGAGATGATCTTTGGCACCTCCGTTGTATAATCTGTTTTATCCGCGGTTGCATTCTTGGCAATATCCACCAGAACAGGTCCCGGACGGCCGGACTGTGCGATCCGGAATGCACGGCGAAGTGCCGGTGCCAGATCCTTTACATCCTTTACAATGTAGCTGTACTTTGTGATCGGCATCGTAACACCTGTAATATCAATCTCCTGGAATGAATCCTTACCCAGTAAAGAAACACCTACATTACATGTGATTGCCACCATTGGCACAGAATCCATATAAGCGGTTGCAATACCGGTAACCAGATTGGTAGCACCCGGTCCACTGGTTGCCATACACACGCCTACCTTGCCGGTTGAACGTGCATAACCATCTGCTGCATGGGATGCTCCCTGCTCATGAGATGTCAGCACATGCCTGATCTCATCCTGATGACGGTATAACTCATCGTAAATATTTAAAATCGCTCCTCCCGGATAACCAAAAATCGTATCTACCCCTTGCTCCTTCAGGCATTCTACAACGATTTGGGAACCTGTCAACTGCATGAATCTTTCCTCCATTTTACCGACCCCTTCGCCGGCTGTCCTATATTCTTTTCTTCTGATACTTTCCAGTTCTTCCGATCAACGCCCTGCCGCTTTATGCAGCAGAGCATCAGATCCTCTATGTCTTAAATTGCGTCCTGTCTTATTGAATCTGTAAGATCGCACCCTTGTCGGCAGATGTAACCATCGATGCATATCTTGCCAGATAACCTGTCTTAACCTTTGGCTCTCTTGGCTGCCATTTTGCTTTTCTGGCTGCCAGTTCTTCATCCGATACCTTCACATTGATGGTATTCTCCGGAATATTGATTGAGATAATGTCTCCTTCTTCGATCAGTGCGATCGGACCGCCTACTGCTGCCTCCGGCGAAATATGACCGATGGAAGCACCGCGGGATGCCCCTGAGAAGCGGCCGTCTGTGATCAGTGCTACACTGGAACCAAGTCCCATACCTGCAATCGCAGATGTAGGATTTAACATTTCACGCATACCAGGACCACCCTTTGGTCCCTCATAACGGATCACTACAACATCCCCTTCTACGATCTTGCCACCTGTAATCGCTGCAATCGCATCCTCTTCGCAGTCAAATACTCTGGCCGGACCCTCATGCACCATCATTTCTGGTACGACAGCAGAACGTTTTACCACGCCGGAATCCGGTGCGATGTTACCACGCAGTACAGCGATTCCGCCAGTCTGGCTGTATGGATTGTCGATCGGACGGATCACTTCCGGATTTCTGTTTTCGCAGCCTGCGATATTTTCGGCAACAGTCTTACCAGTTGCTGTGATCAGATCCGTCTTTAACAGACCTTTCTTGTTCAACTCGTTCATAACAGCATATACACCACCGGCTTCATTCAGTTCTTCCATATATGTATGGCCTGCCGGTGCCAGATGACATAAGTTTGGTGTTCTTGCACTGATCTGATTTGCAATATCCAGATTCAGTTCCACCCCTGCCTCATGTGCGATTGCCGGCAGATGAAGCATGGTATTCGTAGAACATCCCAGTGCCATATCAACTGTCAGTGCATTCATGAAAGCATCCTCTGTCAGAATGTCTCTTGGACGGATATTCTTCTCCAATAATTCCATTACTTTCATACCCGCATGCTTTGCAAGTTTGATTCTCTGGGAATATACAGCCGGAATCGTACCATTTCCCTGCAGACCCATACCGATTGCCTCTGTCAGACAGTTCATGCTGTTTGCTGTGTACATACCGGAACAGGAACCACAGGTTGGACATGCATTACATACAAAGTCATCCACCTGTTCCTCTGTCATCTTACCGGCTGCATGAGCACCGACTGCCTCGAACATAGAAGAAAGACTTGTCTTCTTTCCCTGCACATGACCTGCTAACATCGGACCACCACTGACAAAGACGGTCGGAACATTCAGTCTGGCTGTTGCCATCAGAAGTCCCGGTACATTCTTATCACAGTTTGGAATCATAACAAGTGCATCAAACTGATGTGCCATTGCCATACATTCTGTGGAATCACAGATCAGATCTCTGGTTACCAGTGAGTATTTCATACCGGTATGCCCCATAGCAATACCATCACAGACAGCGATCGCCGGAAATACGATCGGTGTGCCACCTGCCATAGCAACTCCCATTTTGACTGCTTCTGTGATCTTATCCAGATTCATATGACCCGGAACGATCTCATTGTAGGAACTTACGATACCTACTAATGGTTTGGAAAGTTCTTCCTCTGTTATCCCCAATGCGTTAAATAAAGATCTCTGAGGTGCTGTCTGCATCCCTTTTTTTACTGCATCACTTCTCATTTGCCTTATCCTGCCTTTCTATGTACTATTGACGTACCGTCACCGGTTCTGTTTCATCCGGTTATTCTTCTATTTAATGCGCTCTGCGATCAGGTCGCCCATCTGTGTCGTACCAACCTTTGTCTTGCCTTCTGACATGATATCTACGGTACGGTAACCATCCTTCAGCACCTGTTTTACTGCTGCTTCTACTGCATCTGCTTCCTTTTCCAGATCAAAGGAATAGCGAAGCATCATCGCTGCAGAAAGGATCGTTGCAATCGGATTGGCAATATCCTGTCCTGCGATATCCGGTGCAGAACCATGACTTGGCTCATACAGCCCCAGCTTCGTTGCACCCAGGCTGGCAGAAGACAGCATACCGATCGAACCGGTCACCATACTTGCCTCATCCGATAAAATATCACCAAACATATTCTCTGTCAGAATCACGTCAAACTGCTTTGGATCACGCACCAGCTGCATTGCGCAGTTGTCTACCAGCATATCTGTCAGCTCTACTTCCGGATACTCCTGTGCTACTTCTTTTACAACCTTTCTCCAGAGTCTGGAGGAATCCAGCACATTTGCCTTGTCCACACTGCAGACCTTTTTATTTCTCTTCATTGCGACATCAAATCCCCATTTGGCGATACGACGAATCTCATTTTCGTCATAAGTAAGTGTATCAATGGCTTTCTTTACACCGTTCTCTTCGATCGTTTTACGCTCGCCAAAGTACAGTCCGCCTGTCAGCTCACGCATGACTACGAAATCAAAGCCACCGTCTGTGATCTCCTCTTTTAACGGACAAGCTCCACTGAGCTCTTCGAATAAAGTAGCCGGACGAATATTGGCATACAACTCCAGCCCTTTACGAATCTTTAGAAGTCCTGCCTCCGGTCTCTTGGATGGTTCGATCTGGTACCAGTTAGACTGACCAACATTTCCTCCAACAGCTCCCAACAGAACGGAATCACATTTCTTAGCTGCCTCCAGTGTTTCATCTGTTAAAGATTCACCATATACATCAATCGAGCAGCCACCCATTAATAATTCCTCATATTCAAATGTATGACCATATTTCTGACCTACTACGTCTAATACTTTTCTTGCCTCTCTGACGATCTCCGGGCCGATTCCGTCTCCGGGAATCGCTGCTATCTTGTAATTCATCGATTCGCTTCCTTTCTTTCTGATCACAGGCAAAGTCGTGATGCAAAATCACGAACTTTCACTTGAAAATCTTTCATCTAAAATATACTAACCTTTAGTGTACTGTTAAAATACACTGCTGTCAACGATTCTTTTTCTTTGTCACGGTCAGGGTGATCCCTGAAATAGATCCGATTGCCAGTACAATAATACACCATATTGTAATATTCGTCTGCTGCTTCGTAAGCCCCAGATCGGATGTTTTCTTTGTATCTTTCTTCTTTTGTGCCGGCTTTTGGGTCACTACCGCCGCAGACGGTGTCGGTGTCAACGTCACCTCCGGTGTCGTAATCCCCGCGCTACTTACCACTCTTGCCGCTTTTTTCTTCTTTCGGGCTTTCTTTTCCTTTCCGGTCTTTTTCGCCGGTCTGGCAGATGCCGTATCCGCCGGTACAGCAGATGCCTCTGTCGTCGCCGTCACACCCGGTGCCGGTACAGCCATACCTGTCTGACTGTCCATCCACATTCCGGCAGAAGCAACAGTAACTGCTGTTACTGCTGCCAATACCGTCTTTGTACTTCTTCTCTTCCAATTATGCATCGTAATCTCCATTTCGTAAACGCTTTGCGTCGAAGAAATCGCAGGCAGCATCCCCTGCTGCCCTGCGATCAATGCCTGTTTTATTTATCCCAGATCATGATCGTCTTGCCCATGTTTTTCTGAATGTCCAATTCAAAGGCCCGGTTCATGTCCTTGATCTCGCGAACCGGTACCTGAGCTCCTACGATGTTGCTCAGATAGTTGATCACCTCCGGATTGCTCTTGTACAACGCTACCGTACGCTCAAAATCTTCTCTGCCACTGCGGCTGCTTCCAAACATCCGCAGT
>CAUCOL010000118.1 GCA_958444395.1 uncultured Lachnospiraceae bacterium | reverse complement strand
ATGACAGAATGGTCCATCAGTATAAAAAGATCTGCAAGGAGTACCATTGTAAGGCAAAGGTATTTACCCAGATGAAAGGAAATCTGAATGAGCAGATCGGCAGACCGGATCTTCTGATCCTGTTTACAAACACCGTATCACATAAGATGGTGCGCTGTGCGATCGCCGAAGCAGAAAAATACGATGTGGATATTGTGCGATGTCACACAAGCAGTGGAAATGCATTAAATGCGATTCTAAAAGAGGCTGTGACCGCATAGAAAATAAAATGCGGCAACGGTTTCAGACAGTAGTCCAAAGAAAATAAAAAACTGTTTTAATAAGAAAGAGCTGTTTTCGCACGGCAGGAAGGATAGCGTATGCTTCTGCTGTGCGGGACGGGTCTTTTTTTTGCGGTGGGAATCTGCTATAATAATTTCAAAATGTCTTAGATAACGGGGGAAGAGACAGGGATGATTACAAGTGAAACAAATGCACAGATGAAAGAACTGGTGAAGCTGCAGAAAAATGCCAGACACCGGAGAAAAACAGGCTGTTTTGTGGCGGAGGGGATCAAGATCACGAAGGAGGCTGCACGATATGGCATGCTGGAGCGTCTGTATATCAGTGAACGCCTTTTTGAGCAGATGGAACGAAAGCTTCCCGGGCAGCTGCAGCAGGCTGCCTGTGAGGTGGTTTCGGATAATGTATTTGCACAGATCAGTGAAACAGTGACACCACAGGGGATGCTCGGGGTGGTACGTATGCCAAAGTATACACTGGAGCAGATCCTGGAGGATGATAGACAGTGCTTTCTGTTATTAGATGATCTGCGGGATCCGGGCAATCTGGGAACGATCCTGCGCACCAGTGAAGGTGCCGGTATGTCCGGAGTGATCTTTAGCAGGGAGAGCGTGGATCTTTTTAATCCAAAGGTGGTACGTGCGACGATGGGAGCCATTTTCAGAGTGCCTTATGTTTATGTGGAGGATCTGCCGGAGACGATCCGATTCATGCGTCAAAAAGGGATCGGCGTATATGGCACGCTGATGGAGGGCAGCCGGATCTATGATACGGTGGATTATACGAAGCCGTCCGGGATCGTGGTTGGAAATGAGGCAAATGGGATCAGTGCACCGGTGATCGATGCCCTGACCGGGAGGATCCGCATACCAATGCAGGGAAAGCTGGAATCTCTGAATGCAGCCGTAGCGGCAGCTGTTGTAATGTATGAGGCTGCCAGACAGCGCAGACCGTATGAAGTTTGAGTTGTAAAAAAGCACAAAATACGCTATAATGCTGTCAGCTGTCATTATGACAGCCGATGGACAGCGCCAGCCCGGACAGAGGGCATATTGTGGCGGATGCTGCCATATGTATAGTGAAGCAGGAGAAAGGTATGGTGAGGCTATGTGGCTTACAAATGCTAATTCTATCATGTTATGCTGGCTGATCGGCATGGTTGTGTTTCTGGTGATCGAGATTGTGACATTGGGACTGACGACGATCTGGTTTGCCGGTGGTGCATTGATTGCTTTTCTGGCATCTCTGCTGGGAGCATCGGTACCGGTGCAGGTTATCCTGTTTTTTGCAGTGTCTTTTATCCTGCTTTTGTTTACGCGTCCGGTACTGCAGAAGAAGCTGAACAGTACGAGGGAGAAGACAAATGTAAACAGTATGGTAGGAAAAGAGGGAAAAGTCGAAGAGACGATCGACAACTTTAATGAGACTGGTAAGATACTGATCTCCGGAATGGAATGGACTGCCCGGTCTGAGCAGGAGGATGTGGTGATTCCGAAGGGAAGTAAGGTGATCGTGAAAGCGGTCAAAGGTGTAAAAGTAATCGTGGCAAATGCATAAGAACCGAACGGGGACGGCTACTTGCTTATGAGCGGAAGCAGATAGCTTTGATGGCATTTCTACACAGCAGATCGCTCAGAAAAGAGGATGAGTATGGAATTTGTGATTTTAGCATTTATTATCGTAGTAGCATGGGTGGCGGTATCCTGTATTAAGGTCGTACCACAGGCAAAGGCATATGTCATTGAACGTTTAGGCGGATATCAGGCAACCTGGGATGTCGGCATTCATTTTAAAGTGCCTTTTATTGACCGTATTGCCAGAAAGGTGATCTTAAAGGAACAGGTGCTGGATTTTCCACCACAGCCTGTTATCACAAAGGATAATGTAACAATGCGTATTGATACACTGATCTTTTTCCAGATTACAGATCCAAAGCTGTACTCTTACGGTGTGGAAAATCCAATCATGGCGATTGAGAATCTGACGGCGACAACGCTTCGTAACGTCATCGGTGAGATGGAGCTTGATGAGACACTGACATCCCGTGAGATCATTAATACAAAGATGCGTTCATCCCTGGATACGGCAACAGATCCGTGGGGCATTAAGGTAAACCGTGTAGAGTTAAAAAATATCATTCCGCCGGCTGCGATCCAGGAAGCAATGGAGAAGCAGATGAAGGCAGAACGTGAGAAGAGAGAGGCAATTCTGATCGCACAGGGTGAGAAGCAGTCTGCGATCACAGTAGCCGAGGGTCATAAGGAGTCTGCCATTTTGGAAGCCGAAGCGGAGAAACAGGCTGCAATCCTTCGTGCAGAGGCAAAGAAGGAAGCAACGATCCGCGAGGCTGAGGGTCAGGCACAGGCCATTATGGCGGTGCAGAAAGCAAATGCGGAAGGAATTCGTATGTTAAATGAAGCAAATGCAAGCAAGCAGGTAATCGAACTTAAGAGTCTGGAGGCATTTGCCAAAGCAGCGGATGGCAAGGCAACCAAGATTATTATTCCGTCAGAGATTCAGGGACTGGCAGGACTGGTCAGCTCTGTTACGGAGGTAGCTGCCTCCTCGAAGGAAACGACCAAACACGAAACGGCAAAGTAAATAAGTTCTGAGGATGTATCAGATGCAACACAGAACATGGCGTGACCAATACGGTGGCAGTATTGGTCGCAGGGTCATGTACTAAGAGATCCGCAGGAAGCTGCTGTTTTGCGCGGCAGGCGCCGCAAAACAGCCTGGAACATATACGATTTTTTATAAAAAACGTCTGCAGAATGGGGATAAAGATGAATTTAAAGGGAAGAAATTTTTTGACGTTAAAAGACTTTACACCGGAAGAGATAGAATATCTTCTGGATCTGTCTGCTGAGTTGAAGGACAAGAAGAAAAAAGGAATACCGGTTAATCACTATGCAGGAAAGAACATTGCCCTTATCTTCGAGAAGACGAGTACACGTACCCGCTGTTCCTTTGAGGTGGCAGCACATGATATGGGAATGGGAGTTACCTATCTGGATCCACAGGGTTCCCAGATTGGCAAGAAAGAAAGCATCGAAGATACTGCAAGAGTACTTGGCAGGATGTTTGACGGAATCGAATACAGAGGTTTTGAACAGAGCATCGTAGAGGAACTGGCACAGAATGCCGGAGTTCCTGTCTGGAACGGACTGACCAATGAGTACCATCCAACACAGATGCTGGCAGATCTTCTGACGATCCGTGAACATCTGGGCCATCTGAAAGGAATTAAACTGGTGTACATGGGAGATGCCCGTTATAACATGGGAAATTCCCTGATGATCGCCTGTGCGAAGATGGGAATGCATTTTACTGCCTGCACATCGAAAGAATATTTCCCAAATGAAGAATTAGTGGCACAGTGTCAGGAATATGCAAAGGCTTCCGGTGGTTCCGTCACATTGACAGAGGATGTGATTGAGGGAACAAAGGATGCAGATGTATTATATACGGATGTATGGGTATCTATGGGAGAGCCGGATGAAGTCTGGGCTGAACGGATCAAGGTTCTGTCACCGTACCAGATCAATAAAAAAGTAATGGACAATGCTGGCAGTAACGCTATTTTTATGCATTGTCTCCCTGCATTCCATGATCTGAAAACAAAGATCGGCAAGGAAGTATATGAGAAATTTGGCATGCGTGAGCTGGAAGTGACAGATGAGGTCTTTGAGTCAGAGGCATCGGTTGTATTTGACGAGGCAGAAAACCGTATGCATACGATTAAGGCAGTGATGGTAGCTACATTAGGTGAGATCAAATAGAGAGCAGTTGGATGACGGACTGCCCGGAAATGTGGATTATATGAAAGAAAAAATACTTCGGGTCTTAAGGGAGGCCGGGGACAATTTTGTCTCCGGTCAGAACTTATGTAAAAGTCTGGGTGTGACCAGACAGGCTGTATGGAAAAACATAACACAGCTGAAAGAGAATGGATATGAAATCGAGTCGGTATCAAATAAGGGATACCGTTTAAAGTCGGTTCCGGACATGCTGTTTGGACCGGATATAGAAAGTCGTCTGCCGGAGGGGTGTTTCTGTCGAAAGGTAATCTGTTACCAAAGTATAGATTCGACGAATACAAGGGCAAAGCAGCTGGCAGAGGAAGGAGAGCCGGAAGGAACTCTGGTGATCGCAGATGAACAGACCGGAGGAAAGGGACGCAGAGGAAGAGCCTGGAAGTCGGAAAAAGGAATCGGCATCTTTATGAGTCTGCTGCTCCGCCCGACGGTTCATCCAAGTCAGGCATCCTGTCTGACACTGGTAGCTGCTTTGGCAGTGAATCAGGGAATCCGTCAGGTATGCCAGGTAGAATGCGGCATCAAATGGCCGAATGATATTGTTTTGAACGGAAAGAAGATTTGTGGTATATTAACGGAAACGAGTTCCGAGTTAGACTACATTCATTATGCTGTGGTTGGCATTGGGATCAATGCAAATACAGAGAGTTTTCCGGAAGAACTTGCCCAAAAGGGCACATCCATTTATCTGGAGACAGGTAAAAAGGTAGACAGACAGGCATTGGCGGCAGCCTGCATGGAGGCATTCTCAAAATACTATGCAATCTATTGTAAGACCGGTGATCTGTCGGGACTGCTGGAGGAATATAATCAGGCACTTGTAAATAAAGGGCGTCAGGTACAGATACTGCATGGCATGTCTGAACAGGCCGACCCGGATAAGATAGAAACAGGGATCGCACAGGGAATTGACCGGCATGGAGCTTTACTTGTGGAAAAAGAGGACGGTTTGTGTCAGGTCGTATCCGGTGAGGTCTCGGTAAGAGGGATATATGGATATATTTAGTCAGATTCAGGATGATACAGCGCAGCATATTCTGGCAGTATCAAATGCCTATGAGAAAAAATACTATTTGAATCCGAAGTTTTGCAAACTTCCGGAGACGATACAGCAGGAGCTTCAGATTATGTGCGTGCTGTATACGGCAGATGTGGGAGGAATCCTTACACTGCAGTTTGACGAGGCAGGAAATCTGTTGTTTAATGTTACCTCGGAGGAGAATGATTATTTCTTTGATGAGATTGGCAGTGTATTGAAGATCAAACAGATCCAGAGAGACAAGCAGGAGCTTCTGGAGGCACTGGAGTTATATTATAAAGCATTTTTCTTAAAGGAAGACATCAGTGAACTGCTGGATGAGGAACCGGATAAGACAGAGAAATAACCCACCGGGTTAGAATGAGAGGAAACAGAGAGTTATGTTATTAGTTGTAGATGTGGGCAACACAGATATTACATTTGGTGTATTTAAGGATGCAGATTTGATCACAAGATTTCGTTTTACGGTGAAGGTACCCCGATCTTCGGATGAATATGGAAACCTGATCTGCAGTATTTTACAGAAAAAAGGATTTTCCGAAAAGGATATTCATGAAGTGATCGTAGCATCGGTTGTTCCACAGATGATGTACTCATTTACCAGTGGTATTATAAAATATCTGAACTGCCATCCGATTGTCGTTGGCGCTGGCATCAAAACGGGACTCCGGATCGAGACTGCCAATCCAAAGGAAGTCGGACCGGATCGTATCGTAGATGCAGTAGCTGCGTATGAATTATATGGCGGACCGGTGATTGTCGCAGATTACGGTACTGCAACAACGTATGATCTGGTAACGGCAGAGGGGGCATTTTTGGGTGGTGTGATCAGTCCGGGTATCCGGATTTCTGCCAATGCATTATGGAATGATACGGCCAATCTTCCGGAGATAGAGATCAAATGTCCGGAGGTTGTGGTAGCAAGGGATACGATCACGGCAATGCAGGCAGGTCTGTTCTATGGTACAGTAGGACAGTCAAAATATATCATCAATAAGATCAAAGAGGAGTCCGGACTTAAGGATGTGAAAGTAGTAGCAACCGGCGGGCTGGGCAAGATCGTTTCCGATTACACGGATG
>CAUCOL010000117.1 GCA_958444395.1 uncultured Lachnospiraceae bacterium | reverse complement strand
ATTAAAAAAAGCATTTTTTAACTGTACCAAAAAAGGGACAGAGGAATATGCGGATTTTATGAAAAAACAGGCATACTGGCTGGAGGATTACAGCCTGTTTATGGCGTGCAAGGATTATTTCGGCGGGATCGAGTGGCTGTCCTGGGAAGAGGATATAAGACTTCGCAAACCGGAGGCGGTACAGTATTACCGGGAATTTTTAAAGGAAAAAACAGAGTTCTGGAAGTTCGTGCAGTATCTGTTCTTTGAACAGTGGCATCGTCTGAAGAACTATGCAAATAAAAAAGGAGTACAGATCATAGGAGACATACCGATCTATGTGGCACTGGATAGTGCTGACGTATGGGCAAATCCATCACAGTATCAACTGGATGAGACGCTGCATCCGATCGATGTGGCAGGGTGTCCGCCGGATGCATTTTCTGATTATGGTCAGAAATGGGGCAATCCTCTGTATGATTGGGACAAGATGCAGGCAGATGATTTCGCCTGGTGGCGTCTGCGGATGAAAGCGGCAGCGTCCCTGTATGATGTAGTCCGTATCGATCATTTCATCGGCGTGGTACGGTATTATGCGATTCCGGCAGATGGCATTCCGGTAGACGGAACATTCCGAAAAGGTCCCGGAGCAGCACTGACACAGGCGATCAATGAAGCAATCGGTGATGCAAAGATCATTGCTGAGGATCTGGGCGTTGTCGTACCGGGCGTACGGGCACTGCTGGAGCAGGAAGGCTATCCGGGAATGAAGATATTGGAATTTGCCTTCGACGGAAATCGTGAGAATGAATATCTTCCACATAATTACAGTGCAAACTGTGTAGTATATAGTGGAACGCATGATAATGAAACCCTGCTTGGATATTTTGATTCCCTGCCGGAGGAGGGATACCGGTATCTGACCCAATATACGGACACGACAGACCGGGATGCACTTGCCAGACAGGTGATCCGGCTGGCATACCAGAGTGTTGCAGATACAGTCATTATACAGATGCAGGATATTCTGAAGAAAGATAATAAAGCAAGAATGAATCTTCCATCGACGATAGGACAGAACTGGAGATGGAGATTGAAAAAGGGAGAATTTGGAGAAGAACAGATCGCATGGCTGTCCAAAATGTCGGACATATATGCCAGATCTGCCAAAGCAGAGAAAGGAAAAAATATGATTCAGGAGATTACAAACAAACGTTACCAGAAGGATGTAAAGGACTGCAGCAATGAGGAGATTTATTATGCATTGCTGGAACTGACAAAAGATATGGCAGCGCAGAAAGAAAGCAGCCGTGGCAAGAAAAAAGTATATTACATATCTGCCGAGTTTCTGATCGGTAAGCTGCTTTCCAACAATCTGATCAATCTGGGCATCTTTGAAGATGTGAAGAAAGAACTGGAAGAGAACGGAAAGAGCATCTATGAGATCGAAGAACTGGAAAATGAACCTTCTCTGGGAAATGGCGGACTGGGTCGTCTGGCAGCCTGCTTCCTGGATTCGATCGCTACCCTGGGTATCCCGGGAGACGGCATCGGCATCAATTATCATTTGGGGCTTTTCAAACAGGTATTTGAAGAAAACCTGCAGAAAGAATATCCAAATCCCTGGATTACACCGGAAAGCTGGCTGACGAAAACAGAGCATACGTATACCGTATCATTCCGTCAGCACACCGTACAGGCAAGAATGTACGACATTGCGGTAACAGGATATGAGAACCGTACCAACCAGCTGCATTTGTTTGATCTGGATTCGATCGAGGAGAATATCGTAAAGGATGGCATTGATTTTGACAAAGAAGAGATCGAGAAGAATCTGACGTTATTCCTGTATCCGGATGACAGCGATGAGAAAGGACAGCTTCTGCGTATCTACCAGCAGTATTTTATGGTGTCTGCCGGTGCACAGATGATCTTGGAAGAGTGCATGGCAAAAGGATCTGATCTGCATGACCTGTATGAATATGCTGCGATCCAGATCAATGATACCCATCCGACGATGGTCATTCCGGAGCTGATCCGTCTGCTGCTGCAGCATGGTATCTGCGTGGAAGAAGCAATTGACATTGTATCGAAGACCTGTGCATATACAAACCATACGATCCTGGCAGAAGCACTGGAAAAATGGCCGATCCGTTTCCTGGATGCCGTAGTACCACAGCTGATGCCGATCATCCGTATTCTGGATAATGAGGTGCGCAAGAAATATCAGGATCCTTCTGTTTATATCATTGATCCGCAGGATCGTGTGCATATGGCGCATATTGATATGCATTATGGTTACAGCATCAATGGTGTGGCATATCTGCATACGGAGATTCTGAAAAACAGTGAATTGAATAATTTCTATAAGATCTATCCGGAGAAATTTAATAATAAGACCAATGGTATCACCTTCCGCCGCTGGCTTCTGCATTGCAATGAAGAATTAACAGCCTGGATCGAAGGAAAGATCGGCAGCGGATTTAAGAAAGATGCGATGGAATTAAAGAAGCTGGCAGACTATCTGGAGGATGAAAAAGCATTACAGGAATTATTGGAGATCAAACAGACGAAGAAAAAGGCATTAAAAGAATATCTGAAGATGTCCCAAAATGTGGACATTGATGAAAATGCGATCTTTGATATTCAGGTAAAACGTCTGCATGAATACAAACGTCAGCAGTTAAATGCCTTGTATGTGATCCATAAATATCTGGAGATCAAACGCGGCAATAAGCCGGAGACTCCGATCACAGTGATCTTTGGCGCAAAAGCAGCACCTGCCTATGTGATCGCAAAGGACATCATACACATGATCCTCTGCCTGCAGCAGGTGATTGATAATGATCCGGAAGTAAGTCCATACCTGAAAGTCGTAATGGTAGAAAACTATAACGTCAGCAAGGCAGCCAAGCTGATCCCGGCTTGTGATGTATCGGAGCAGATCTCACTGGCATCGAAGGAGGCGAGCGGAACCGGAAATATGAAATTTATGCTCAACGGTGCCATAACTCTTGGTACGATGGATGGTGCCAATGTAGAGATCTCTGAGCTGGTCGGTGATGAGAATATTTATGTATTTGGTGAAGACAGCGAAACAGTCATCAAACGTTATGAGGATGCGGACTATGTATCCAGAGAATACTACGAGAAGGATCCTGTATTAAAAGAGGCAGTGGACTTTATCGTAGGAGAACAGATGATGGCAGCAGGGGATAAAGAGCATCTGGAAAGATTGTACCATGAGCTGCTGAACAAAGACTGGTTCATGACATTCCCTGATTTTGAAGCCTATGTAAATACCAGAGAAAGAGTATATGCAGATTATACAGACCGGATGGCGTGGGCAAAGAAAATGCTGGTAAATATCAGTGAGGCTGGTTTCTTCTCCTCTGACCGTACGATCGCTCAGTATAACGATGAAATCTGGAATTGCAGTTTGTAAGAAAAAAAGGTAAAATAATAATAATTCAACATATAGCAAACAAAAAAGAAGCTGGGTCATGCTTCGCAGCCTGCTGTGGGGCAGCTGATGAAAATACCTCTGATGACAGAACATACAGACTTCCTGACTCTCTATTTCCCAAAATAGAGGGTTAGGGAGTTCTCTGTGGTTATAGGAAAAACAGGCTGGGACAGCCGGAGAAAGAGGAGGCAGAGACAAATATGGTGCGTATTTTGATCGTAGACGATGAAAAGATAGAACGTAACGGAATCAAATTTTTATTAAAACAGTTGAATATAGAAGTAGAAGTGCGTGAAACTGTCAATGGGGTTAAGGCGTTGGAGGCTCTGGAACAGGAAACGGCAGATATTCTTCTGACAGATATAAAAATGCCTTTTATGGATGGACTGGAGTTAACAGAACGGGTGCGCCGGACATATCCTGAGATCAAGATGATCATCTTCAGTGGCTACGGGGAGTTTGAATATGCCAGAAAAGCCATGAAATCCGGTGTCAACAGTTATATTCTGAAACCGGTCGATCCGGATGAGTTTAAGAACACGATGGAAAAAGTTTTAAAAGAGCTGGAGGATGAACGTCTGGAGAAGCAGCTACAGGAAAAAAGCCGCAGTTTTATCCGGGAACACATTCTTCTGTCCTTGATCAACGGAATCCGACCGGAAGAGGTGATCCAGGAGATGAAGGATCCAAAGGCTCTGGATTTTCTGCAGTTATATCACTGTATGATGCTGATCGAATTTGATCACGACTTCTTTGGAAAAAAGGGAATGGACTTCGTAGAAAGAATGCAGGAGCGCATCGGCAGCACATTTCAGTATCTAAATCTGAATCAGCAGCAGTGTGTCCTGTTTTTTGGACAGGAAGAGATAGACTGGAAGGAGACTGCCAGAAAGATCGAACGGGCAGTGGAAAATACATATCAGGAGAATTGTTATGTAGCAGTCAGCGGAAATGTAGAGATTGGCAGTGATATATCCAGGATATATGATAAGCTGGAACTTCTGATGGAGAACCGTTTCTATGTACTGGAGGACAAAGTATTTATGGAGCAGGACGAGAGCCCGGAAACCAGTTTGGCACAGATCGACGATGACACATTGATGAAGCAGATCCGGCAGGATATTAAGATGAAGGATATGGTGGGACTGCGGCAGCATTTTGAGAAAATGTGTGAGAAATATCAGAGCAAGAAAAATTTCTCACAGGTCTATGTGAAATTTATTTTTTCCAACCTGTTAAAGGATGTATACGAGATGCTTCCGGAGACGTTCGGGCAGAATCTGAATCAGGAGATCGACCGTTTGTACCGTACGAATGATTTCGCAGAGGTGGCACAGATACTGAATGAAGGGATTCAGCACCTGGAGGAGAGCTTTAGTGTCAATCCGCAGATGATGCATCGGGAGATAGAAACGGTCAAACAGTATATTTATGCAAATTATGACAAGGAACTCAGTGTGGATATGCTGGCGGGACAGGTTTATATGGCACCGAGTTATCTCAGCCATATATTCAAGAAAGAAACCGGGCAGAATCTGAGTAAATTTATAAAGGCACTGCGTATGGAAAAGGCAAAAGAAATGCTGGAGGAGTCTCACAATAAGATTGTTAATATCAGTTATGCGGTCGGATATCCGAACGTTTCGTATTTCTGCCAGAGCTTTCGTGAATACTTCGGGGTAAGTCCTCAAAAATACAGAGATACCATGTGACAAGAAAGGGTTGGTCAGGCACGTGAAAAAACTTGCACAACGTTTTAAAAATACAAAAATACAGCATAAGATTATGTATATTTATATCTGCATCGGAACGATTCCGCTGATCCTGCTGGGAATCTTTTTCTTCTTTCAGGAGCGGGGAATGCTGATCGAAAAGGAACGGCAGGCTCTGTCCGATGCGTTGAATCAGGGTGTCAACCAGATGAATTCACAGATATTGGTATACAATAATCTGTCTGACTATATTGCCTTTAATCAGCCGGTAGCGGAGGTGCTGGGAGCGGATTATACCAACAGTTACGAAATGTACGAGCAATACACGGATACGGTAGATCCGGTGTTATCCTCCCTGAAATATTTTAATCCCAATATCAATCAGATCACGATCTATCTGGATCGCAGTATTGTACAGCATGAAATGACGGTCGCACCAATGTCCGATCTGGCAGCAGCGAAGTGGTATCAGGAGCAGAAAGCACAGCTGTCGCAGACGGTACAGTGGATCGTAAGCAGTGCGGAAAAGAGGGCATTTTCCGTGCGAAAAATGCCGATCCTGGAGCAGAATAACATCGAGGGGATTCTCTATCTGGATGTGAACTATAACGATCTGTTCGGAGGATTTTCGGATCTGTCACAGGATGGGTATGGACTGTATATAGTCAATAAAAAGCAGAAAGTGATCTACTGCAACAATCATTTCCGTACCAATGAAAAAGACAAAGAATTAACCCTGGCGCAATTGCTGCGTAAAAAAGAAGCACTTCCGAAAGGAAAAAATACCTTTACAGCCGGGCATAAGAGAAAATATATGCTGCTCACCAGTGATACGGCAGTGGATGACTGGCAGGTGATTCTGTATCGTCCGGTCGGTATGGTAGCCGGGGAAATGCAGCTGTTAGGAATGCTGATCCTGGGTATCATTGCCATCTGTATTATCACTTCCCTGATCGCTTCCCAGGCTTTTTCTTTCCTGGTCGTGCGGGATATTGAGCGGCTGCGGGATAATATGCAGGCTGTCGAAAACGGTGATATGCAGCTGACGGTTACCAGCGATGCGCAGGACGAGGTCGGTGGACTGGTGCGG
>CAUCOL010000116.1 GCA_958444395.1 uncultured Lachnospiraceae bacterium | reverse complement strand
GTACGGTGTATGGCAGATCAGCGTAATGGAGCGATAGAGAAAGGGCTGGGTCAGAGAGTGGAAGAGTGTTCCTATGAAAATTGCAGCCTGTAGAGTGTTTGAACATGGGGCGTTACGGCGGGGAGTGTCCACTGTATTATGAAAGTAGTAAGAAAGCCGTGTTTACCGGATCGGAAGGTAAACACGGCTTTCTTTATATTGCATAGGAAATTGTTCGTAAGACAGAGTGAAAAGGGCAAAACACTGTTTTTTCCTTTTTCCTATTTGATATTATATTGCATCTTCTCTCAGATGTTCATCCTCTTCCTCGGTATCATCCTGTGGCAGGAGATGTACCTTGACTTTGTCGATACGATTCTTGGCGGCTTCCAGTACAGTGTATTCTGCATACTGGTCTGCTACACGCTCGCCGGCTTCCGGAAAATGATCTAACAGATTGATGACGTGCCCGGCAATGGAATCATAATCTTCAGATTCAATCTTGATACCAAGCTTTTCGTCAATATCATCCAGCTTGGCAACACCGAGCATGATATAGTTTTCATCATCTACCTTTGTAATCTCATCTTCTTCATTGGCATCGTATTCGTCCCGGATCTCACCGACGATCTCTTCAATCAGATCTTCTATGGTCAGAAGACCGGCAGTTGCTCCGTATTCATCCAGAACGATCGCCATTGGAATCGATTCCTGTTTCATTTCAAAGAACAGCTCGGAGATCTTCTTGTACTCATATGTAAAGTACGGTTCTCTCATAACGTCCTTAATATGAAAATCTTCTTTGGAACCCTGATAAAAGAATAAATCTTTCAGGTTAATGATACCGATTACATTATCACGGCTGTCGACATAAACCGGCATACGTGTGAATTTCTCTTTGGAGTAGCAGTCCAGTAATTCCTGATAGGTGTAATTGGCATCAGCAAACTCTATATCCATTTTTGGAACCATGACATCTTTTGCGAGTGAATCACCAAAATCTACCACGTTTGTAATCATCTGGCGTTCTTCGCTCTCGATGACACCTTCTTCATGGCTGACATCAACAATTGTACGCAGCTCATTCTCCGTGATCGTCGGCTGGACCGTCGGATCGATACCAAGCAGACGGATCAAACCGCCGGAGATCAGATTCATAATATAGGAAACCGGGCGCAGGATCTGTGTGATCCAATATACTGGCTTTGCATAGATCAGAGCAAGCTGTTCGGATCGAACAGTAGCCAGTGACTTTGGAACGATCTCACCAAAGATCAGAACCAATATCGTCAGGACACCGGTAGCAATACCTACGATCGTGCTGGACATAGTGGATAAACCATTTTTGGCGGCCAGACGGATCGCAAAAGTCGTGGTCAGCGAAGAAGCAGACAGGTTTACAATATTATTACCGATCAGTATGGCACTCAGCATACGTGTAGGCTCTTCAATCAGCTTTAATACGATTGCTGCATTGCGGACATGTTCATCCGCTTTTGATTTCATTCGCATTTTGTTTACAGTTGTCAGAGACGTCTCTGCGGAAGAAAAGAATGCAGAGAGTAACAGCAGAATGATTAAGATCAATATCTGCGAGGCGTCACTTGAATCCAAAAAATCAACTCCAATCTTTCATTAATGATTATAAATTTCAATTTGTGTTTATCGTGCAATATTTTACAATAGCACTTGCCCTGTTGTCAAGGGAATGGACAAATATGGAAAATTTGTGAAATTTTCAGAAAAGTATTGCAATTTCAAAGAATTGTGTATACAATTATAAACAAATAAAAGATATACATCGCAGCTGCAACACAAAGACCGGGACAAAGCAATTTGGCAGGTTTTTGAATTATTGTATATCTGAAAAGGAGGTCGATATGCGTAAAAAATCCCATATTTCATTGGCTTGGTATCTGATGAACAGCGAAGGGATGGATTCTCTGGCACATCACAAAGGATCATTATACTTTGGCAGTATATTGCCTGACTGCGTACCTTCCTTTTTGGTTCGCAAACATTCTTTTGATGATTCCTTTCAGATTTTAGAGAAAGAATTTCAGAAATTGGTATCACATTTTAACCCGAATAGGGGAGCAGATAGTTATTTTTGCAGACATTTAGGCGTGATTACTCATTATATTTCCGATTATTTTACGTTTCCGCATAACGCAAATTACCCTGGGAATTTTAAAGATCATTGTAAATATGAGGAAGAATTGAAACATGCGATTCGTTCCTATGTACACAGCCCGGAAGCAGTGAAGAAGCGTTTAGGAGAGACGGTTCATACTCCGCAGGAAATACTTGCATTTATTCGCAGGATGCATGAGATCTATATGGCAGCAGAGAGTGTTGTGAAACGTGATTGTGAATATATCGTCGCACTTTGCCACACAGTGGTAGATGCCATCTTATTATTTTTGGAGAATCAGATGCATCGTATTTCATTATCAGTTGCCGTATAATATGGAAGGCAGACCTGTTTTATGAGGACAGGGCTGTACGGCGTGATTGTTACAGTAGTTGAAAATAAGCCGAAAGCATTCTGTACGGAAGGCCGGAAAGGAGCGGCTGGAACAGAACGTGCGCGGATAGGATCTGTTGATCGATCCGTTGGCTTGACATAGAGAAAGAGCGGTTGCTACGTGAATTCGCGGCAGCCGCTCTTTTGAGTTGTTCGGTGCATTCTTTCCGACGTTTTAGAGAAGAGCTCCTCCCAAGTCCTGCTGATCGTTGTAAGGCCTGGACTTGGGCTGTTTGTTCTTTCACAGGCTTTTAGGAAGCCGGTGGGATAGCAGCATAGAAGTTACCAAAAAGCTGTACCTGGTATCCTGCATTTGTAAAGATCGAAGGATCATTTGAGGCTTCCACGATATATGCAGCTGTTGGATCCAGATTATTCAGGTCATAATAGAAGCAGAATCTTCCAAAGGAGGCAACATCCAGAAACGCACTCGGATAGTTGGTATATTGCACGGTGGAGATATAATCATTGACATCTTCTCTGCTGTAAAACATGACCCGGGCGTAATTTGCACCGGAGGTTACATTGATCGTTCCATTGCTTTGCATGGCATACTGTACGGCATTCTCCAGACCGTCACAGAAATAGCCTGCAATCTCCTGGGCATAATCTGTGAAGTAATACTGTTCAAATTGTATAAAATAAACAGAATAGATCAGGAGTGGTATCAAAAGCAGATACTTTGAAAAACGGGTAAATAAAATATACAGTCCATAAGCTGCGATCAGCAGCATAGGCAGGAATAAACAGTTTACCCGGTTGATATTTACATGGATCAGCAGTCCTAACAGAAATCCTGCCAGAAGCTGGACAAGCAGTAATACTTCCGGGCAGAATGCTTTATGACGGATTCCCCGAATCATGTTCCGGATAAGAAGCAGTAACCCGATGAGGAAGAAGGGGAGTGTGATCGGGTAAAAAATACCGAACCGGTCGGTCGCGTTCCAGGCAAGGCCATCGGTCTGGGTTGAAAGGATCTGCCAGAGGTTCTGGAAATTTTCCGGAATGTTTTGAAAGGAAATCTCACCGGAACGCATATATAAAAGCCGTGGAATGGAAAGAAACGGCAGACAAATCTCCGGAATGATGCCCATATTCACCAAAAGGAACAGAAGCAGCGGCAGTGCCAGTATGCCGAGCAGCAAAATGGAAAAGAGTAGCTCACGGCTAAAAGACAGCTTCTTATAGAAAAGGCAGTAGACTGCCTGCAGGATCAGTATTAATGGTACAAAAGGCCAGATCGTAGCATAGCAGTACAGAGACAGTCCATACATGCCGGCAGACAGAAGCAGCAGCTTTGGCCGTTCCAGTCCATAGATGAAGAAACAGAGGCCAAATAAGAGAAAGCCCGGTGCCAGATTAGATTCCAGTCCCCAGCGTGAAAGAAAAATATGCCAGGGTGCGATCGCCGTAAAAAACATGCAAAAGAGAGCCGGATAAGCACCAAATATTTTTTTCACCAGAAAATAAACGGCGATCAGGGATAAAACGGCAACAAGCACCTGTGGGATACGGATCACCCAGTTTTTCAGTCCGAACAATGCGATAAACGGAATCATCAGATAGCTGTTTAATGCATTCATCCCGCTGCCCCAGGCTGTCAGATACACAGGAAAACGATATCCGCTGGAATCCTTTCCGTAGTGCAGGATAGAATAGGCTTCATAGCCGGAAAAGGCTTCATCCTGATTGATGCCGCCGGGAATGTGTCCAAACTGCCATAATCTGGCAAACAGACCAATCACTAAAATAATAATGAAACAGAGGGGAATCATCTTATGCAACGAAAGAGCATCTTGGGATTTCCTGGTATCTTTAGTTATAGCATTCATAGTTTTTCTTACCTTTCCTAATTGCTTCTGAAAAATATAAAACAGGTTTGGTGCAATGCAGAGCAAGCAGTGTATCTCGTTTTGACACCTGCTTTTATGTAATGCAGCACCGGTATTTAATATTGTATGGATTGAAGGCGTGTTTGTCAATTTATGCGTGGACAGGGCGGTGGAAAAAGTCTTCATGGTATGGTGCAGAATACGAGGGTCACTGGCTGCGAATAGAACTTGACAAAGCGAAGGGTTATTTGTAAAATGAAAACTGTTTTCAAATTGAATCAGAATATGGAAAGGCATGGTCATAATATGGAAGAGAATTGTTTGATTTCCTGCGAGGATGCAGGATTTGGCTATGAGAATAAAGCGGTGCTGGAGCACTTTGATTTTCAGATACGGGCAGGAGAATACATCTGTGTGATCGGGGAGAATGGCTCAGGAAAGAGCACTCTGATCAAATCACTGTTAGGACTGATCCGACCGATCAGCGGCAGGATTGAGAGAAATCCTGTTTTGTCAAAGGGAGCGATCGGTTATCTGCCACAGCAGACGCAGGTACAGCGGCATTTCCCGGTGAGTGTGATGGAGGTTGTATTATCCGGCTTTTTGAATGATATGCATTTCAGACCATTTTATACACCGGCAGAGAAGAAAGCCGCAAAGAGAAATTTAAAGCGGCTTGGGATTCTGGACCTGCAGAAGACATGCTATGGGGAAATGTCGGGAGGGCAGCAGCAGAGAGTACTGCTGGCAAGAGCACTGTGTGCTGCGGATAAGATATTGATCCTGGATGAACCGGTGACGGGACTGGATCCGGCAGCGGCGCAGGTATTATATGAAAGCCTGGCAATGTTAAATGAAGAGGGCATGGCAATCATGATGGTGACACATGATCTGCAAAATGCGATCCGTTATTCAGACAAGGTACTGCACATCAGCCAGGAAGGACATTTCTTTGGAACGGTAGAGGAATATATGCAGTCGGATTATGCTGCTATTTTTAAGAAGGAGGAGATGAAATAATGGAAATGATTACACAGATGTTATCGTATCCTTTTATGGTACGTGCGTTTATCGTCGGAATACTGGTATCCCTGTGCGCTGCACTACTGGGAGTCAGTCTTGTATTAAAACAGTATTCCATGATCGGGGACGGACTGTCCCACGTCTCCTATGGAGCATTGTCAATCGCCGTTGCATGCGGAATCGCTCCGTTGAAATTATCAATCCCGGTGGTGATCCTGGCGGCATTCTTTTTACTGCGTATGACAGAAAGCGGCATGATGAAAAGTGATGCGGCGATTGCGGCAATGTCGGCATCGGCACTGGCAATCGGTGTATCTGTAACGGCACTGACCACCGGAATGACTACGGATGTCTGCAGCTATATGTTTGGCAGTATTCTTGCAATGACGAAGGAAGATGTTGTACTCAGTGTGATACTATCCGTTGTAGTTCTTTTATTATTTATTTTTTGTTATCACAATATTTTTGCGGTGACCTTTGATGAAAATTTCTCAAAAGCTACCGGTGTACGGGTAAATTTCTTCAATACCATGATTGCTGTGCTGACAGCGGTAACGATCGTCCTGGGAATGCAGATGATGGGTGCCATGCTGATCTCCAGTCTGATCATATTCCCGGCACTTACGTCTATGCGGCTGTTTAAGAGCTTTCGTGCAGTTGTGGTTTCCTCCGGGATTCTGGCTGTTGTCTGCTTCTGTATCGGTATGATCGTATCGTATCAGTGGTCGACTCCTGCCGGTGCCAGTGTGGTACTTGTCAATCTGGCGTCATTTGTAGTATTCTTTGTGGTGCAGAAGATACGAGAGCTGCGGTAAGCGGTACAACGAATAGAAAGAAATGAGGAAAAACATGCATATACGGGAATATTTACAGTCCCATACGCTGTTATTTGATGGAGCGATGGGTACTTATATAGCAAAGAAACATCCGG
>CAUCOL010000115.1 GCA_958444395.1 uncultured Lachnospiraceae bacterium | reverse complement strand
TGTAGAAGAAGTACACCATGCAAAGGAAGAGGGCATCATCTTTGATCTTCTGACAAATCCGACAGAGATCCTGGTAGATGACGAAGGAAATGTAAGTGGTATGACCTGTATCCGTATGGAACTGGGTGAGCCGGATGAGTCCGGACGTAGAAGACCGGTAGAGATCGCAGGTTCCGAATTTACACTGGATGTAGATACTGTGATCATGTCTCTGGGTACAAGTCCAAACCCTCTGATCTCATCTACAACAAAGGGACTGGACATTAACCGCAGAAAATGTATCATTGCAGAAGAAGAAACAGGTAAGACAACAAAAGAGGGCGTATATGCCGGTGGAGACGCCGTAACAGGTGCTGCAACTGTTATCCTTGCAATGGGTGCCGGTAAAGCAGCTGCCAAAGGCATTGATGAATTTTTAAGCAAATAATATAAGAATGGAGAAGATTATGAACAAAAAAATGCATCGAATCATGAAACAGCTGGCTGTAGTATTAAGTCTTGCGTTACTGGTAACCGGGATCAATCTGCCGGCAGTAAAAAGTGCAAAAGCAGCAACCGACAAATCGGCTGCTTTTGCAACAGTAAAAACAGCAACTGATTTCCGCCGTTATATCGATAACGGAAATCCATACAGTGCACAGGATACGATCACGACGGACTGGAAGGGTACGACAGATACCTACAAATTAGACATTCCGTCGGATGGTACATTACTGGTATACTGTCTGAGTGATGACGGCTATGTAAAAGCACAGGTTTACTCTGACTTCGCATTAACCATGTTAGTCGGTGAGACCAATGCAAATGCATCAGACCGTGACGAACTGAAGCAAATGGCGGTCAAGGCTGGTACATATTATTTCAGAGGAAGCCGCTGGAATGGAACCGGCGATGTAACAGCCACTACTTATGTCGGCTTTATTCCGAATGCTACTACCGGAGTTACCTATTCTGATACCAGTACAAAATATGATACGGCAAATAATGTAACAGTAAAAGAGGTTGCTTCCATCAGTGAATTTACAGAGTATGTAAAAACTGCAGCTTATGCCAGCACCGATACGATCACTACCAAGTGGTCCGGCGAAAGCACGGTACACAGCTTTACGGTACAGGAAAACGGCTGGGTACTGATCTACCCGATCGCCGGAGAGGAGCATGTAAACTTCCGTCTGTATTCCAATGCAACACCAGCCTCCAAGATTCTGGAAGGTAAGACGATGAAAGGGATCACAACCGATCCATATGCATGCTATCTGACAGCCGGTACTTATTATTATAAGGGAAGCCGCTGGAACGGATATGAACCGATCACGTTTAATACATACATCGGATTTATTAAGGATTCCTCACGTTTCTCACTGGTCTCTAATATCAACAATGCTGCCAATACAGCAGCATGCGTAACATTCAGTGGAAGTGGTCTGATCCGTGTTACGGAAGGTCAGCTGGATCCTGCTAATGTAACCAGTGAAACATTCTGGAAAACGACAACAAGGGAAAATGCATTACAGGGCACATCGATCACACTGACAAAGAACGGTACCTACGTCGCACGTCTAGAAACAGCCGATGGGAAATATCCAATGATCGAATTTACCGTATCCGGTCTGACCGAAAAGGCTGCAGTCAACGATCAGACAGATAAGGGACAGACACCGGTCTATAAAGTAAAAGCCGCCAAAAAGACGATCACCGTTAAGGTAAAGAAAAAGGCAAAGATCAAATATACCGTGACAAAAGGCTACACCGGTAAAGTGAAATTTACCAGCTCCAATAAAAAGATTGCAACGGTCTCCTCTAAGGGCGTTGTAACCGGAAAGAAAAAGGGAACCTGCAAGATTACCCTGAAGCTTAACAATGGAAAAAAGGCAGTTGTAAAGGTAAAAGTAAAAAGGAAATAATTGTTCGGAAGAATAATAGACAACAAAGAGAAATACAGGGGTTCGTCGGGCGGATCCCTGTATTCCCTTTTTATTACTGCGATTTGGCGGTGAAGTGGTGAACTGTTACTTAATTCCTGTCTGTCCGGAGATTGGGACAGACCACGTCTAGGAAGGAGGCATCCATGCAAAAGAAGGATCCATTAGAGGAACGCATTGAATTATCCATGCTGTATGATTTTTATGGAGCACTGTTGAAAGACAATCAGCAGCAGATTTTTGAAGCCTATATGCTGGATGATTTTTCAATCACAGAGATTGCACAGGATCTGGGCATCACACGGCAGGGAGTACACGATTCCATCAAACGGACAACCAGACAGCTACGCCTGTACGAGGAAAAGCTGGGATTGGTAGAACGGTTTGAACAGCAAAAAGAAAATATACGGATCCTCCACCAGCAGCTGCAGCAGTTGGAGATTGACCAGACCTCCCCGCAGTGGAGCAGGATCTTTGATACGATCCACCACATTGTAGAGGATGCAGAACAAAAGGAATCCTGACCGCATCTCATACAGAGCTTTTTTCGTATATAGTAAATGCTCATAATGTAGAGCAAAAAAGGACAAAATGCCGGTTTTGCCCTTTTTTCCTTTCCGGGAAACGAAAATTTTCCAAAAAGTAAAAATGTCAAGAAAAATGCTTGACACGCTCTTGCGGATTTGTTATACTTGCAATCGTGTTGAAATGCTATGCACAAAAGGAGGCTTTCTATGGCATTTGATAGTTTATCCGAAAAATTACAGAATGTATTTAAAAACCTCCGAAGCAAAGGACGCTTGACAGAGGAAGATGTAAAGGCTGCTTTAAAAGAAGTCAAGATGGCTCTGTTGGAAGCGGATGTAAACTTTAAAGTCGTTAAGAACTTTGTGAAAACGGTACAGGAGCGTGCGGTTGGACAGAATGTGATGAACAGCCTGACACCCGGTCAGATGGTAATCAAGCTCGTAAATGAAGAACTGGTCAATCTGATGGGCAGCGAGACAACAGAAATCGCTCTGAAGCCATCCAATGAAATCACCATGATCATGATGTGTGGTCTGCAGGGTGCCGGTAAGACAACGACTACTGCCAAGCTGGCAGGGAAGTTTAAACAAAAAGGACGTCGTCCGTTATTAGTCGGATGTGATATCTATCGTCCGGCGGCGATCGAGCAGTTGAAGATCAACGGGGATAAGCAGGGCGTGGAAGTTTTTTCCATGGGAACCAGTCACAAACCAGTTGACATTGCAAAGGCGGCGATCGAGCATGCATCCAAAAACAGCTTAAATGTCGTGATTCTCGATACAGCAGGTCGTCTGCATGTTGATGAAGGCATGATGGAAGAGCTGCAGGAGATCAAAGAACATATTTCTGTCGATCAGACAGTGCTGGTTGTTGATTCCATGACCGGTCAGGACGCAGTAAATGTCGCCAAGACATTCGATGAGAAGATCCGGATCGATGGTGTGATCTTGACCAAGCTGGATGGTGATACCCGTGGTGGTGCGGCACTTTCGATTCGTGCGGTCACCGGCAAACCGATCCTCTATGTTGGTATGGGTGAGAAGCTCTCCGATCTGGAACAGTTCTATCCGGATCGAATGGCATCCCGTATTCTCGGTATGGGTGATGTACTGACACTGATCGAGAAGGCGGAGGCAGAGATTGATCAGGACAAAGCGCGCGAAATGGAACAGAAGTTCCGTAAAGCAGAGTTTGATTTTAATGATTTTCTGGATCAGTTGGCGCAGATGAAGAAGATGGGCGGCATTAAGAGCATTTTAAGCATGATGCCCGGCATGGGACTCCCGGACAATTTGGATATTGATGATGATGTGTTCAAAGGCACAGAAGCGATCATTTATTCCATGACGCCGGAAGAAAGAGGCAATCCTGCCATCATCAATCCATCGCGTAAAAAGCGTATCGCAAAGGGTGCCGGTGTGGACATTGCGGAAGTAAACAAACTGATGAAGCAATATGAGCAGTCAAAGAAGATGATGAAGCAAATGTCCGGTATGATGGGTGGTAAAGGCAAGAAAAAAGGAAAGTTTGGCGGCATGGGAATGCCAAAGATGCCATTCCGTTTTTAATCAGGTTTCAGATTCCATTGGAATTTGTAATATAGATTTCAGATATTTTCAAGGAGGTGAAAGACATGGCAGTAAAGATCAGATTAAGAAGAATGGGTAAGAAGAAAGCACCTTTCTATAGAGTAGTAGTTGCTGATTCAAGAGCACCTAGAGATGGTAAGTTCATCGAGGAGATCGGTACTTATGATCCAAATCAGGACCCAAGCGTTTTCAAGTTTGACGAAGAGAAAGCTAAGAAATGGTTAGCAAATGGTGCAAAGCCAACGGAAACAGTAGGCAAACTGATGAAGCAGGCTGGTATCATGGAGTAATCCGGATATCTTAACAGGCGGACTGAAAGGTCTGCCTGTTTCGTGGTTTTGTAGAAGTACTGACTAGGAGGTTTGTCCATGAAAGAATTAGTAGAAGTTTTGGCACAGTCTCTTGTAAATCATCCGGAAGAGGTGGTTGTTACCGAGACGGAAAAGGACAATGAAATCCTGTTGGAACTGAAGGTTGCTTCAGAGGATATGGGAAAAGTGATCGGAAAGCAGGGTCGTATCGCAAAAGCGATCCGTACCGTTGTAAAAGCAGCTGCTTTCAATACTGACAAAAAAGTTATCGTAGAGATCGGACAATAGTATACACAGCGAAGATCGGCGCAAAACAGATCGGATCCTGCGTATAGGATACAGTTGTCTGACTGCAAATCGCCTGTGCCTTCCGGTATGGGCGTTTTTGTTTCCCGACAGATTAAAAGTTAAGAAGAAAGGCATGGTTACAGACATGAATACCCAGAAAGAAGACTATTTCAGAGTAGGTGTAATTGCCAATACACATGGAATCCGTGGAGAAGTAAAGGTATATCCGACGACAGAAGATGTCAATCGGTTCAAAGGAATGAAAGAAATTGTTCTTGATACCGGAAAAGAAAAAATAACCCTGCAGATCGCATCCGTTCGTTTTTTTAAAAATCTGGTGATTATGAAATTCAAGGGCATTGATAATATAAATGATATTGAAAAATATAAAGGAAGAGATCTTCTCGTAACACGTGAAAATGCGATTCCACTGGAAGAAGGCGAATATTATATCGCAGATATCCTCGGAGCCAAAGTCATAACAGAGGATGGACAAGACTTTGGTATATTAAAGGATGTTATGACGACCGGCGCCAATGATGTCTATATCGTAGAACATCAGGGCAAAGAGGTGTTATTGCCGGTGATCCCGGACTGTGTATTAAACCGGGATATGGAACGTAAGATCGTTACGGTACACATTATGAAAGGACTGTTGGACGAGTGAATTTTTATGTAATGACGTTATTTCCGGACATGATCACGCAGGCGATGTCGGAAAGCATCACCGGACGTGCGATCAAGGCGGGACACATCCATCTGGATGCGGTTAATATCCGGGATTTTTCAGAAAATAAACATAACCGGGTCGATGATTATCCATATGGTGGCGGTGCCGGTATGGTGATGCAGGCAGGGCCTGTCTACCGCTGCTATTCGTCAATCCGTGAACAGATCGGTGGGGAGAAAAAGCCGCGCGTGGTGTATCTGACACCACAGGGAAAGACGTTTCATCAGGCAATGGCACAGGAGCTGGTGCAGGAAGAGAACCTTATCTTTTTATGCGGGCATTATGAAGGGATTGATGAACGTGTCCTGGACCGGATCGTGACAGACTATGTATCGATCGGTGATTATGTATTAACCGGCGGAGAACTTCCCGCTATGGTAATGATGGATACAATATCCCGTCTGGTTCCCGGTGTACTGAATAATGACCAGTCTGCCGAAACGGAATCCTTTGCAGGAAATCTGCTGGAATATCCGCAGTATACCAGACCGGAGGAATGGATGGGAGAGAAGGTTCCACCTGTCCTACTTTCGGGACACCATAAAAATATTGCTGCCTGGTATCGTGAGCAGTCTATTCTGCGTACCGCCAGAAAACGACCGGATCTTCTTGCCAAAGCCGAGCTTAGCGAGAAAGAATGGCAATGGCTGATTTCGCAGATCGAGGAAGACGAAATGGCAGATATCCGTAAAGAAATTGACAAAAACAGATAATTGGAGCAGAAAGGAAGAAACGGATGAAGCAGAACTCTTTTTTAATCAAAAAAAGAATACCGAAAATCAGCTTATTTCAAGTGTTCTTTTCTTTCCGAGGTAAAAAAATTCAAACAGGCTGCGCAGCATGCCTTCTTTTTTGCCTGACTCTGACACTTTGCTGCGGCTGCAGCCACAAAACAGTGCGCGATGTTCCACTGGCCATATCCGGCTTTGCCTTTAATACCAC
>CAUCOL010000114.1 GCA_958444395.1 uncultured Lachnospiraceae bacterium | reverse complement strand
GTATTTACATATGCCAGAAATACCAGTGGGATCTGTGTTTTCTGACGCAGATGTGCTACCATATCGAACAGCTTATCTGTCGTGCAGCCGGCAGACAGTGCGCGGATATTGGCATCCTGGATCACCGGTCCCTCCGCGATCGGATCAGAAAACGGTACACCCAGTTCGACCAGTCCGGCACCTGCCCGTTCCATTTCCAATACAAACTCCTCTGTCTTATCCAGACTTGGATCCCCTGCAGTAACAAATCCTATAAATGATTTCTTTCCGGTTAATGCTTCTTTTATTCTACTCATGTAAATCAATCCCCCTGTATCTCGCAATCGCTGCTACATCCTTATCTCCACGTCCTGACAGACAGCAGATAATGATCTGATCCTTGTTCATCTTCGGTGCAATCTTCATCAGATGTGCTACGGCATGGGAACTCTCGATCGCTGCGATGATGCCTTCTTCTCTGGCAATATATTCAAATGCGTTGACAGCTTCCTCGTCTGTCACCGGTACATACTGCGCTCTTCCGATATCCTTCAGATACGCATGTTCCGGTCCGACACCCGGGTAATCCAGTCCGGCGGAGATCGAATATACCGGTGCGATCTGACCATACTCATCCTGACAGAAGTAAGATTTCATACCATGAAATACACCCTCTGTTCCTGTCGCCATCGTTGCTGCCGTACGGTCTGTATCTACGCCCAGTCCGGCTGCTTCGCACCCGATCAGCTGTACCTCTTTATCGTTGATAAATTCATAGAACATCCCCATTGCATTGCTGCCACCACCGACACATGCCATGACAACGTCCGGCAGACGTCCTTCCTTCTCCAGGATCTGTGCTCTCGCCTCACGGCTGATCACGCTCTGGAAATCACGCACGATCATCGGGAATGGATGCGGTCCCATAACAGATCCCAGTACATAGAGGGTATCATCCACACGGGACGTCCACTCACGCATACATTCATTGACGGCGTCCTTTAATGTCATCGTACCGCTTTCTACCGGATGTACTTTTGCACCCAGCAGCTCCATACGATACACATTCAATGCCTGGCGGATCGTGTCCTCCTTCCCCATATAGATCTCACAGTCCAGATCCAGCAGAGCTGCCGCTGTCGCTGTTGCAACACCATGCTGTCCGGCACCTGTCTCCGCAATGATCCTCGTCTTGCCCATCTTCTTTGCCAGAAGTGCCTGACCCAATACGTTATTGATCTTATGTGATCCGGTATGGTTCAGATCCTCTCGTTTAAAATAGATCTTGGCACCTCCCAGATCTCTCGTCATCTTCTCCGCATAATATAATAACGAAGGGCGTCCTGCATACTCCTTTAACAGCGTATTTAACTCGTCATTAAATGCTTTGTCTTTCTTATAATATTCATACGCTTCTTCCAGCTTCTGAATCTCATTCATCAATGTTTCCGGAATATACTGTCCACCGTGTATTCCATATCTTCCTTTACTCATATTCATCCTCTTTTCTGCTTTCTATTCTGCCCGGGCAGCCTGTATCATCTGCTGCAGGCTCTCTACCCGGTTTCCGGCAACCATCATTGTTTCCCCGATCAGCACGCCATCCACCCGGTGTGCTGCCAGCTTCGCCACATCACCGCCTGTGCGGATTCCGCTCTCCGATACAAATAATACATTGTCCGGCACCATTTGTCTATAGCGCAGGCTGTTTTCAATATCCACCGTAAACGTATGCAGATCCCGGTTATTGACACCGATCAGTCTGGCACCGATCCGAAGTGCCATTTCCACCTCCTGCTGATCATGCGCCTCGACCAGCGCCGTCAGACCAAGCGAATCTGCCAGTTCAAAATAGTCCTTCAGCTGCTGCTCAGACAGGATCGCACAGATCAGAAGTACCGCATCTGCTCCCAGCACCTTCGCTTCATAGATCATGTATTCATCGACTACAAAATCCTTACGGATGACCGGAAGCGATACTGCCTGCTTTACCTCCTGCAGATACCGGTCACTCCCCTGGAAATAAAACGGCTCTGTCAGCACGGAGATGGCTCTTGCCCCACCCTTTTCATAATCCTTTGCGATCTCTACATAAGGAAAGTCCGGTGCGATCAGTCCCTTAGAGGGAGATGCCTTTTTTACTTCACAGATAAAGGACAGTCCCGGCTGTGCCATCGCTTTTTCAAAAGGATAACCGGTATCCTTTTCACAGGCGAGTGCCTTCTGCCGGATCTCTTCCAGAGAAATCTTCTGTCTGCACTGTGCCACACGTTCCTTCGTCTTCTCTGCTATTTCATTTAAAATCGTCATATCGATCTCCATTTCTTTGTTTCTGCCCGTCAGACATTGGTAGCCGCAATAAAACGCTCCAGCTGCTTTGTTCCTTCACCGCTCTCGATAATCTGTCCTGCCTTTGCGATGCCCTCTTCTATCGTATATTCCGGCTGTGCGATATGGATCGCTGCTCCGGCATTTAAGAGCACAGCATCCAGTTTTGCATCCTTTGTTCCTGCCAGGATCTGTCTGGCGATCTTTGCATTTTCTGCCGGATCTCCTCCTACCAGATCTGCCTTACTGCAGCGTGTCAGTCCGAACTGCTCCGGTGTGATCTCATAGCTTTCAAACGCATCCCCGTTAAACTCACAGACCTTCGTCGGTGCGCTCAGGGAAATCTCATCCATGCCATCCGTTCCGTACACAACCATGCCTCGTTTTACCCCAAGATTGTGCAGTACATGTGCCAGCGGCTCCACCAGTTCTTCGCTATAAACACCAAGAAGCTGTAAAGAAGCCTCTGCCGGATTTGCCAGCGGCCCCAGGATGTTAAATAACGTGCGGATCCCCATTTCCTTACGGACACCACCGACAAAACGCATCGCCGTATGATACTTCTGCGCAAATAAGAAGCACATATTTGTCTCTTCCAGAACTTTGGCACTCTGCTGTGGATCCAGATCCAGTTTCACTCCCAGTGCCTCTAAGCAGTCCGCCGTTCCACATTTGCTGGAGGCTGCACGATTTCCGTGTTTTGCTACCGGCACGCCTGCTGCTGAGGTAACGATCGATGCCAGCGTCGAAATGTTAAATGTATTCGATCCGTCTCCACCGGTTCCCACGATCTCCAGCACATCCTGTGTATGCGCCAGATGGTCTCCATGCTTACGCATCACCTTTGCAGCAGCCGTGATCTCGTCGATCGTCTCGCCCTTCATTGCCATCGCTGTCAGAAAAGATGCTTTCTGTGCATCGGTTGCCTGCCCGGTCATGATCTCATCCATTACCTGCTCCATCATCTCTGTTATCAAATCCTGTCTTTTTACTAATAAACTAATTGCTTCTTTAATCATTTCACTACCCGTTCCTTTCTTTTTTGATTCCTGTATCTGTTTTACCTGATTGCTGCTTTCTTTTCGTTCTGTCCTGTCTTTCAGATCATTTGCTGACCGGAATATTCTTCCCATCGAATAGTCTGCGTTGTGTTCTGTCAGATTTTCAGAAAATTCTCCAAAATCTGTTTTCCATCCGGCGTCAGGATAGATTCCGGATGAAACTGTACGCCATACACTTCATATGCTGTGTGTTTCACTGCCATGACCTCTCCGTCCTCCGTTGATGCGATCACACGCAGCGTCTCTGGCAGAGTCTCCCGGACTACCGCCAGCGAATGATATCTTGCCACCTCTGTCTTCGGCGCCATTCCATGAAACAGCCGGCAGTTTGTATCAATCGATGCGACGGACATCTTTCCATGCATCAGCTCCTTTGCATAAGAAACTGTTGCGCCAAACGTCTCACAGATTGCCTGATGTCCCAGGCATACGCCCAGGATCGGGATCTCCTCCTTCAAGGCTTTGATCAATTCTTCGCAGATGCCTGCCTGATCCGGTCTGCCCGGTCCCGGTGAGATAATGATGTGATCCGGTGCCATCTCACGGATCTGCTCCACGGTATATGCATCATTTCGCACCACTTTAATATCCGGATTTATAGTTCCTACCAACTGATACAGGTTGTAGGAAAAGCTGTCATAATTATCAATCAATAAAATCATAGATACCTACCTTTCTCTCCGTTCTACTGATACATATCACTCTGTGTGCTCTCTTCGACTGCATTCATCACTGCCTTTGCCTTATTGATGCACTCCTGATACTCATTCTCCGGTACGCTGTCTGCGACAATGCCCGCTCCGGATCGAACAAATACCTTTCCGTTTTTCTTATAGGCAATACGGATTGCAATGCAGGTATCCAGGTTTCCGGTAAAGTCAATGTAACCAATTGCTCCGCCATAGATACCGCGCTTGTTATTCTCCAGTTCATTGATAATCTCCATCGCACGGATCTTTGGAGCACCGGATAATGTACCGGCCGGCAGTACGGCATCGACGGCATCCAGACTACACTTGTCGTCCCGAATTGTTCCTGCTACCGTCGAACCGATGTGCATAACATGGGAATATTTCTCGATCGACATGTACTTTTCTACCTGAACGGTTCCAAACTGACTGATCTTTCCAAGATCGTTTCGTCCAAGATCTACCAGCATATTATGCTCTGCCCGTTCCTTTTCATCGCCCAGAAGTTCTCGAACCAGCCGTTCATCCTCTGCTTCATCGGCTCCCCTCGGACGTGTGCCTGCCAGCGGGAAGGTGTGCAGTGTACCGTCCTCCAGCTTCACCAGCGTCTCCGGCGAAGCACCAGCCACCTCCATATCATCGCTGCTAAAGTAAAACATATATGGGGAAGGGTTGATCGTCCGCAGATGACGGTATGTATTTAACAGACTTCCCTCATAATCGGCTTCCAGACGATTGGATAACACCACTTGAAAAATATCCCCCTCATAAATGTATCGTTTTGCTTTCTCGACCATCTTGCAATAGGTTTCTTTGGAAAACAATGCCCGAAACTCTGAAGTGATCTTTCCCTGCTCGATTTCCGTCGGTACCCCTGTCCGAATCAACCGGATGATCCTCTCGATCTCATCACGGCACTTCTTATATTCTTCTTCCAGATGCTCTGTCTTTGCATTGGCGATCACGATAATCTTCTGACGCAGGTTGTCAAATGCGATCACCTTGTCAAACAGCATCAGATCAACATCCTTAAATCCTTCCTGATCCTCCGCATCCAGATGCAGCCTTGGCTCACTGTACTTCACATAATCATAGGAGAAATAGCCAACGAGTCCGCCGGTGAAAGTAGGCATGCCCGGGATCTTTGGACTTCGGTATTCCTGCAGGATCTTCTTAATCTCCTCCCCGGGATGATCGACCATACTGACCTGCTCTTTTCCATTACGGATCGTCATTCTGCCGTTCATACAGGTAATCTCCATCGTCGGATCGAACCCGAGGAATGTATACCGTCCCCAGCGCTTCTGATCCTCCACGCTCTCCAGCATATAGCAATGACTGCTGACGCCTTTCAGGATTCGAAGCACTTCCATCGGTGTGCGAATATCCGCCAAAATCTCCATGCTAAGCGGTACCACCTTATACCCTTCTGCATATTTCTTTGCCTCTTCCAGTGTTATCATCCTGTTCCTCCTCTCTTTCCGCCATCATGCGATCCCACAGGGAGTGTTTTTGCTTTATTTATAGGAAATGTCCGCAAGACTTTCTTTGAAATTGCTGTCGGCCTGCCACAGCAATTGGAACCATTTCATAATATATAAATCAAAAAAGTCCCTGACTATTACATACATATAGTAGTAATAGTCAAGGACGGTTATACAAATCTACCGCGGTGCCACCTTGCTTCATGGATACCCACGCACTTAGCGAAATACAAACATATCTCCGGCAACTGACGTATGCCAACACGTCATGGAATACTCAGATGCTCTCACATCCTTTGACCATGCCCTCAGTGGTCCATTTAATGAACTGAATCTCTACAGGGTTCTCAGCATCCCCCGCTCTCTGTAAGCTCATATTTCATTTTTATCTCCACATCAACGGTTTGAACTATTCAATTTCTAATTCTATTATACGCCATGATTCCGATTTGTCAACTAGGAAATATAAAAAGGTGGACATTTTACCTGCTGCCCCACAGCAATACCCCACGGGATTTTTCACACTATCTATTCCATTCCACACTATCTACTCCGCATCCTCTTTATTTGCTGCCTGAAATGCCTCTATAAACGCGCTGAAGCCGGAATATGTATTCCCTTTCCAATGAATCTCGCGTAAATTATTGCACTGACCGACTGCATACGCATCCACTGTCTTCATACTGTCCGGAATCGTCATAGACTGTAATGCCTGGCAATTCGTAACTGCCTGATAACGAAGCTCCGTCACACCCTCCGGGATCGTCAGGTCTGTCAACC
>CAUCOL010000113.1 GCA_958444395.1 uncultured Lachnospiraceae bacterium | reverse complement strand
GGTGGCAGCTGTTGTCCTGCTCCGACTGGAGCTATACCGGCAGTATATGTATGACCTGGGAAATGCGATTGAATATTGGTATGGAAAATATACAGGCGGGAACGAAGGAGCGTTTGTGGCGGAACAGTTTCAGCTGGTTTCACAGAAAGGTACGCATGTGTGGGCTGGCAGCAGTCTTCTTCTACTGCTTGGTATTCTGCTGGGACTTTTGATGGCATGGTGTTTTCAAAGACGTAGAGGCTTCTGGCTGGGCATCCTGCCGGCAGTGGCGGTAGTCTGTCTGGAACTCTTACTGGGATTGTCCCCTTCTATGCCGGATATGCTTTGGCTGATCATCGGCAGTCTGGGAATGCGGTTTGCCACAGCGGGTCAGAAGCAGGGCGGAAGAAGGATTTTTCGGCAAAGAGAACAGACCGAACAGGGCAGTAACAGTGGAATCTACTGGACCGTCAGCCTGCTGTCTGTCATCGTGCTGGCGGCTGCGGTGATCCTGACGCTCCTTTGCAGCGACCGTTTGTCGGGGTATCAGGATGCCGTACTGGATCAACAGCACATCTGGGAACAGAATGCGAAAGAAGAAGTGATCAGTCTGGCAGAGAAGTTTCGTCAGCGGATGGCGGGACAGGTGCGTGGCGTGATGACGAACACGGCACCAAAATATAAAGATAAGCCGATCGCATTTATCACGATGGACAGTAAGCCGGTCGATTCGATCTATCTGCGTGTCTATACCGGCACAGTCTATCAGGATGGAAAGTGGAGTGCGACAGATCTGTTTTCGAAGAAGTTTCGTGAAGAGGAAGGAAAGTATATTCTGGAGATGGGAGAGCAGTTTTCCGAATATACGTATGATTATCTGAATGATACAGGGGACGTGATGAGGGATGCCATCGAAGATTTTAATGATGATGACGAGCAGGCGAAGATTGAGAGACAATATTCTATGCAGGGGAACGGACATGATATTCTGACCTATCCGGTACAGGACATGAATATCAGCTATCCGGAGGACACAGAGTATAAAAAGGAGGCATTACTCCCGTATTATAGCCGGCTGCTGGCATTAAAGGCAGAGGATGATTATCAGTGGCATGGGGATCTGAATCTGACGAGGCGTTCTACAAAGCAAAGCATGGATTTTCGAGGATTTGTACCACCGGTTTATTACAGTGATTCCTGTCTGGGGGATCAGCTCGTCGTCTGGAAAGGGATGGATATTGGTGACAGATATGCGTCGGATATCATGATGCGTACAGCGGGTGCCGATACGCAGGAGACTCTTTCCGAGGAGGAGATGCAGGAGCAGAAGAAATATGAGGAATTCATCGTAGATCAATACTGCCAGCTGCCAAAGAGCGGGCTGGAGCGGACGATCCGTCTGGCAAAAGCACTGGAGAAACAGACGGGGGATGGAATGGATGATGAGTATCCGACGGGAAATGCGATGGTTCGGAAAGTAAAAAAGTTTTTGGGAGATATTGCATCGTACAGCACACAACTATCCCCAAAGACAACAGGGGTGGATTTTGTCGAAGACTTCTTATTTAATCAGAAGAAGGGCTACTGTGAACATTTTGCCTCTGCAGGAACGATCCTGTATCGGGCGATGGGGGTTCCGGCACGGTATGTGTCGGGCTATCGGATCGATCCCGATGAATTCAGACAGACGGAGGATGGAAGCTATACGGCAGATATCCTGGATTCCGATGCACATGCATGGGCGGAAATCTATGAACATAGAACTGGCTGGATCCCGGCAGATGTAACCGGCAGCAGCAATGACGGTGGACGTCAGAAGCTGTCGGCGGAGAAGATGATCGAATCGGCAACACCGAAGCCATCGCCGACCGGGAAGAGTGCTGCAGATGAGAAAGCGGATGAGCCAAAGCAGACGACACCGGCACCGTCTAAGACGCCGTCTCTGCAGAAGAAATCCTCCGGGACGTCCGGGAAAGGACAGGGAGTACAGGAACAGACATCGATCCTGACAGCAGGGCAGAAAAGGGGGATCGCAGCCGGTCTTTTCGTTCTCCTTCTCATCGCAGCATGGTTTGTGAGACACCTGATCGGGGCGGCATGGTACAGACATTGCATCAATCGGTGTAGCACACGGAATGAAAAGATCCTGCAGATGAACCGGTTATTTGTGCGGTATCTGCATCATTACGGAATGTGGGGGCTGTCCCATAAATCGGACAGCGAATACCGGGCACTTCTGCTGGACCGGTTGCCGGATACGCTTGACAGAGAGTGTATCATGCAGTATTTTGAATATCTGCAGGCGGCGAAGTATGGTGAGAATGAGCGGACCGTTGATGAGGTGCGCTGGTGCCGGACATTTCTGCGAAGGGCTGCACAGGAGCTGGCACAGCAGAAAAAGAATAAGCACAGCAGTAAGCAGTGACAGAGAACTTATCTGACAGAGGGCAGGATTGACTAGAAAGGTAACGATATAGGGGGATCCACAGATGGACATAAAACAGATCCGAAAGAAACAAAGAGATTATTTCCTGGCATACACGATCTTTTTTATAATTATCAGCAGTGTGGTCGTGTGGGTATTTCAGAGAAATGGCAAATCATTCGTATGGGGAAAGGATGGTGCAGCGCAGCATTATCCGACACTGGTATATATACACCGCTACCTTCGGGAGGCATGCAGAAATCTTCTGCATGGCAGATGGCAGCTTCCGATGGTGGATTTTTCGATCGGCGAAGGAATGGATGTACTGACGACTCTGAATTATTACGGTTTTGGGGATCCGTTGACACTGACCGCACTTTTCTGTCCGGAATCCTGGCTGGAAGGGCTGTATGCCCTGCTGATCTTCGTACGGTTATATCTGTCGGGGGCATTCTTTTCCTGCTTCTGTTTCTGCAAAGGACACCGGCAGAGAGTGTCGATCCTGGCAGGCGCACTGGTCTATGCGTTTTGTGGATATGCATTATATGCCTCCGTACGTCATCCTTTTTTTGCGAATGGCATGATGTATCTGCCACTGTATCTGCTGGGGATCGAGCGGATCATCTGGAAAAGAAAATACGGCATGTTTTCCGGTGTTGTGGCGTTATCCCTGATCTCAAACTTTTACTTTGGCTATATGAACACGATGATGATGGCATTATATGTGCTGTTTTATCTGGTGCCAGAGCGTGCGATGCAGTGGAAAGCAAAAGGAATCCTGCTGCTTCGGATGATCGGTTCTTATCTGTGCGGGGTACTGCTGTCAGGTGTGATCATGGTGCCGATGGTCATGGCATACCTGACCTTCTCCCGTGGCGGGGAGGGAGGATATACCGATTCACTGTGGGTCTATCCAAAAGAATTTTATCAGCAGTTTTTTGCAAGCTATGTAAATACAGGCAAACTTCCGAGCGGCTGGACAAATCTTGGTTTTTCCATTCTCTGTCTGGCGGGTGTTATCATATTGTTTATCCATCGTCCGAAGAAGCCGGAGGAAAAGCTGCGTAATCATAAACTGCAGCTTGGTTTTATTATCCTGACGGGGATGCTCTTTGTCCCATTAATGGGACGCGTTATGAATGGATTCGGTTATGCATCCAATCGATGGAATTATGCGTATGCGATGTTAAACGCCTATATTCTGGTGTGCACGCTTCCTGTCGTTTTCCATTTCTGGATGGGCGGTGACAGTGACACGGTCGTACATGCGCTGGCACGGTATCTGCGCCGGCATTATACGGAGGGAAAGAAGAGCGGCTACCGTCTGCTGCAGCGTATCCGGGATGTTCTGTACACCCTGCGTCCACGGCGGGGCAATTACTTTCATCTGAGTCTGGCATTGTGTGTATTTATCGCAGTCAATTTAAGTGTCAATGTGATCTCTGCCTATATGGGAGAGGAGACGGATTATCTGGATGAATTTGATCAGGCGGGCGATGTACGCAGCACAGCACTGGATAGCCCGGTACAGGTAGTGAAAAAACTGCGTGCAATGCAGTACAAGAAAGGAAATGGACTGACCGCCGTCGGGCTGGATCAGGTGTCCGCAGCGGATAAGACGTCGGTTTTTTACCGTGTGGAGCAGCCGTGGATCATTGGAAATCAGTCGCTCATGACGAATTATTTCGGGCATAACTGGTATTTCAGCATTGCACCGGAGTGGTATTTTGATTATTATAACGCATTTCAGTTAAATGCGATGGAGAGAACATATTCACTGCGTGGACTGGATGGCAGAACCGTTCTGAACGAACTGACATCGACACGATATTATATGACAGACCGGAAGAAGGATGGGCTGGTGCCGTATGGTTATCGTCTGACCGGAAAACAGGACAACTATTATATCTATAAGAATCAAAAATATCTTCCGCTGGGTTACACGACATCTGCCTGGATGAAGCAGAGTGAATATGATCTGCTGTCACCGATCGAAAAGCAGCAGGTGCTGATGCAGTCCGTCGTGCTGGACGATGCGGAAGAAAAGAACCTATCTATGATCTGGACACAGCCATCGGAGCTGACGCTGGATACACAGCAGGAGTTTTGCCGTGTGGCGAGCTGCAGCGGTCTGACCTGGGAGAAGAACCAGCTGCATGTAAATGAGGAAAATGCGACGATCCGTCTGACCTTTCAGGGAAGGGCAAACTGCGAAACCTATCTGTGGCTGAATGAGTTTCAGGTGATCAAGTCCGGAAAGTATTACCAGGTCGGAACCGTTACGTCGGGTGACACGACGAATTATTTTGTGCTGATGAACCCGAAGAAGTCTGCCTGGTATGATGAACCAAACCAGACGATCAACCTGGGGTATTCGAAGACGGCGAAAACAGAATGCACTATCACTTTTCCGGCAAAAGGTGTATACTCTTTAGATGACTTTATGGTTATCTATGAGCCGATGGACCGGTATGACAGTCAGGTACAGGCACTGCAGGAGAACCATCTGGAACATCTGAAGGTATCGACAAACCGGATAGAGGGGGAAATCTCCCTGTCTAAGACGAAGTTTTTACAGATGTCGATTCCTTATAGCAGTGGCTGGACAGCGACGGTAAATGGAAAGAACGCGAAGATCTATCAGTCCAACAATATGTACATGGCACTGGAGCTTCCGGCAGGAAAGTCGCATGTAGTATTTCGCTACACAACACCGTATCTGCCGGCGGGGATTCTGTCCACAGCAGCCGGAGGCGGTATTCTGCTGATTGGTGCATGGCGCAGCCGCAGGAAAAAGAAGCGGCAATAACAGGGCTTAGGAAGAACATCTGTGAACTTTTACATAGAAAAGAAGAAAGCCATCTGGAACAGATAAGAGATATGGAAAGGAAATAGTGTGAAAAATTATGAAAGAGACTTGTTCAATTATCGTCCCTTGTTTTAATGAAGAGGAAGCAATCCCGATATATTATCGGGAGATGATCAAGACATTTGAATCAATTCCGGAGCTGCAGTTTGAATTTGAATTTATTGACGACGGCAGCAGCGATCGTACGTTAGAAGTGATCAAGGGTCTGCGGGCAGAGGATGAGAGAGTGCATTATGTATCTTTCTCGCGGAATTTTGGAAAAGAGGCAGGCATCTATGCAGGATTAAAGCATGCCACTGGAGATTATGTAGTCATTATGGATGTGGATCTGCAGGATCCGCCGGCACTGCTGCGTGAGATGTATGAGACGGTAGCCGTGGAGGGGTATGACAGTGCCGCCACCAGACGGGCAACGAGAAAGGGAGAGCCGCCGATCCGTTCTTTCTTTGCGCGGATGTTTTATAAGCTGATCAATAAGATCTCGAAAGCGGACATCGTAGACGGAGCCAGAGACTACCGCTTCATGACACGGAAGATGGTAGACAGTATCCTGTCGATGGCGGAGTACAACCGTTTCTCTAAGGGAATCTTTGGCTGGGTCGGTTTTAAGACAAAATGGATCGCCTATGAGAATGTAGAGCGTGTGGCAGGAGAGACGAAATGGAGTTTCTGGAAGCTGTTTAAATATTCCCTGGAAGGGATTGTTGCATTTTCGACCGCACCGTTGTCAATCGCATCCCTGACCGGTGTGCTGTTCTGTGTACTGGCAATGATCGGTGTGATCTTTATCTTTGTGCGTGCACTGATCTTCGGAGATCCGGTATCGGGCTGGCCATCTATGATGTGCGTTATGACGATGCTTGGCGGGATCCAGTTGCTGTGCATGGGGATCATGGGCATGTATCTGTCCCGTACGTATCTGGAGACGAAGCACAGACCAATCTACATATCCCGGGAGGAAGAATAAAATATCACACTTAAATCGTAAAAAAGTATACTTTTTTACGATTTTTTTGTTTTTGGAGAAAAAATACACCCAAATAAAGAATAAAATGCATCGTTTTTT
>CAUCOL010000112.1 GCA_958444395.1 uncultured Lachnospiraceae bacterium | reverse complement strand
CGATCGGATTCAGTGGCATGATGCACGGTTATCTGGCATTTGATGCACAGGATGAGCTTCTAGTGCCATTCCGTACCTGGAGAAATACGATCACAGGAGAAGCTGCTGCGAAGCTGACAGAGGAGTTTGCTTACAATATTCCACAGAGATGGAGTATTGCACATCTGTATCAGGCGATCCTGAATCAGGAAGAGCATGTGAGCCGTGTGGCATTTTTTACAACACTGGCAGGCTATATTCACTGGAAAATGACAGGACGAAAGGTACTGGGTGTCGGAGAGGCGTCCGGTATGTTCCCGATCGATATACAGACAAAGCAGTTCGATCAGAAGATGATCGCACGTTTCGATGAACTGATCGCAGACAAGGCATTTGACTGGAAGCTGGAAGACATCCTGCCGGAGGTATTGGTAGCAGGAGAAGAAGCCGGTACGCTGACCGCAGAGGGAGCAGCACTTCTGGATACCAGCGGAAAACTGCAGGCAGGGATCCCGATGTGTCCGCCGGAGGGCGATGCCGGAACCGGTATGGCTGCCACAAACAGTGTAGCGAAACGTACCGGAAATGTCTCTGCCGGAACCAGTATTTTCTCTATGGTCGTACTGGAGCAGGAGCTGAAAGCAGTCCATGAGGAGATCGATCTGGTAACGACACCGGCAGGCGATCTGGTTGCAATGGTACATTGCAATAACTGTACTTCCGATCTGAATGCATGGGTGCATCTGTTTGGTGAATTTGCGGAGCTGATGGGACAGAAGGTTGAGTCAAATGAACTCTATGGCATGTTGTACCGCAAGGCACTGGAAGGGGATGCCGATTGCGGCGGACTGCTTGCGTTCAATTATTTCTCAGGCGAGCCGGTGACAGGCTTTGACCAGGGACGTCCATTGTTTGCAAGAACACCAGACGGTCATTTTACACTGGCAAACTTTATGCGTACCCATCTGTACAGTGCACTGGCTACGATCAAGGTCGGCAATGACATCCTTCTGAAGGAAGAAGGTGTGAAGCTGGATCAGATCTATGGTCATGGCGGACTGTTTAAGACGAAAGGTGTCGGACAGCGCATGATGGCAGCGGCACTGGATACACCGGTGGCAGTTATGGAGACAGCCGGAGAGGGTGGCGCCTGGGGCATCGCACTGCTGGCTTCCTATATGAAGAATAAAGCAGAGAGACAGACGCTGGATCAGTTCCTAAATGATAACGTATTTGGTGGACAGACGGGCAGCATCGAGCAGCCGGATCCAAAGGATGTAGCAGGATTTGATGCATTCCTGGAGAAATATAAAGCGGGTATGCCGATCGAGCGGGCGGCAACAGAGTGTATTGAAGCATAAGAAAATCGACGCAAAGCGTCTGCGGAAGGGAGATTATTATGTTAGAAGAGTTAAAAAAGAGAGTCTATGAAGCAAATATGCTTCTTCCTAAATACGGACTGGTAACATTTACCTGGGGCAATGTCAGCGAGATCGACCGGGAAAGCGGCATCTTTGCGATTAAACCAAGTGGTGTGGATTATGATAAGCTGACGCCGGAGGATATGGTGTTGGTAGATCTGCAGGGCAATAAGGTCGAAGGAAGATACAATCCTTCCTCTGATACAGCAACCCATGTGGAGCTGTATAAAGCCTTTCATGAGATCGGCGGTGTTGTGCATACGCATTCCTCCTATGCAACGAGCTGGGCACAGGCAGGACGCAGCATTCCGTGCTATGGAACGACGCATGCGGACTATATCTATGGAGAGGTGCCATGCGTACGTTGTCTGACCGCAGAGGAGATCGCCGATGCATATGAGGAGAACACAGGACATCTGATCGTGAATGAGTTTGCCCGCATGGGAAAAGATCCGGTGGCAGTACCGGCAGTGCTCTGCAAGAATCACGGACCATTTGCCTGGGGCAAGGATGCGCAGGAAGCAGTGCACAATGCGGTCGTGCTGGAAGAGGTAGCGAAGATGGCATACCGTGCCGAGACAATCGAACCACGGATCCAGCCTGCACCACAGGAACTGCAGGATAAGCATTACTTCCGTAAGCATGGTGCAAATGCTTATTATGGACAGAAATAAAAGAAAACAGATTCCCCTGTGGATCGTCGCTATTGAAACGAAAGGCTCTATGTTCCTGCTTACCGGTGAAACAGGGTCTTTCGGGACAAAGCGGGTGTTGTCTACAGGGGAATTTTGCGCTTTCGGAAGTTATAGACGAAAAGCAATGCAGGATATTGTGCAAACTGTACAATTTATGAACAAAATATGAATGTTTTTTAGACTTCTATTGTTGGATGTGATGAATTTGTACATAATATGTAATTTGTGATTGCATTTTTTGTGAAATGTGTTAGGATGAAAGAGTAGCAAATTTCATATTTGAAATTTTCGTCAGGGGTTATTGATACATGTGGGGTGTATTTATATACGTTACAGACGATGCCTTTGGATGCATCCGAACAATCCATAGGCGCAGCAGTCATCAGGGGCAGTCTGCATAACAGGCAGACGGTTCAGACTGCCGTATGTCTGGGTGGGACTCTTGTTTCTGGTATCTGAGATCGTGGGATTTGCGAGATGCGATCGATACGGGAGACAGGAGTCCTTCCTTTTTTCAGGCGAAAGTTTCACAACGAAAGGAGAAGGTAGACTATGCGTTTACGCAAACAGGTAATGGCTGTATTAATGGCAGCCGCAATGGTCGTGACATCGATGAGCGTACCTGGCGCAGGAACGAAGAAAGCAACTGCTGCAAGCAGCTCTTTCACGATCCAGAATCAGGCACAGATGACAGCCGCAATGGGGGCAGGCTGGAATCTTGGTAACCAGTTGGAAGCAGCGAACAGTGGTACTCCGGGTGAGACAAACTGGGGCAATCCGAAGATTATGGAGGATCTGATCCTTGCTGTGAAGGATGCAGGGTTTAAGTCCATCCGTATTCCGGTATCGTATCTGAGTATGATCGGGAATGACTCAAATTATACGATTGACTCTTCCTGGCTCGACAGGGTACAGCAGGTAGTAGATATGTGTGTAGACAATGGTTTATATGCCATCGTCAATATGCATGGAGACGGTTACACGTCGATCACAGGTGGCTGGCTGCTCTGCGGCAATGGCGACCAGACAAACATCAAGAAAAAATATCAGGCATGTTGGAAACAGATTGCCACACGATTCAAAGATTATGACGAGCATCTTGTATTTGAATCTATGAACGAAGAGTTCGACGGAACTTATGGCAATCCAAGTTCTACAGCGTATGCAAATATCAATGCATACAACCAGATTTTCGTAGATACAGTACGTCAGACCGGCGGCAACAATGACAAGAGATGGTTATTACTGCCGGGCTGGAATACAAACATCAACTATACGGCAGACAATTACGGATTCCAGATTCCGTCGGATAATTATCTCTCCGGCAGCATTCCTTCCGGAGAAAAGAGAATCATGATCTCAGTACATTATTATGATCCATGGGAGTTCTGCGGAACAGAATCCGGTGCAGTGACACAGTGGGGCGATACAATCACGAACAGCTCTAAGGTAGCGAGCTGGGGCGATGAGTCCTACATGAAGTCACAGTTTAAGAAAATGCATGATAAATTTGTCAAAGAGGGCTATCCGGTTGTGATCGGTGAGTACGGCTCTATCGACAAATCAAACTATGATTCTGCAAACAATGCAAACCGTGCAGAATTTGCAAGAAAAGTATGCTACTATTCCGATATGTATGGTCTGATTCCTGTATATTGGGACAATGGCTACAATGGAGAGTATGGATTTGGTCTGTTTGACAGATATACATACAAGGTAACACAGCAGGGTATCATTGATGCGATCATGGAGACTTACGGTGATACATCCGAGGGAACTGCAACAGGCATTTCATTGGATAAGACCTCTCTGACAATCGCAGTAGGTGATGCGAAGCAGACATTGACAGCAACACTGACACCGGCAGGCTCTACTGACAAGATCACCTGGAAATCCAGTGATGAGGATGTAGCAACCGTAAATTCCAAAGGACAGGTAACAGCGGTATCTACCGGTACTTGTACGATCACAGCATCAGTAGCCAGAGGATATAGTGCATCTTGTACCGTTACGGTACCAAAGCCATCATCTATCCGTGCAAAACTGTTCTTATTAGAGACATCCAGCTGGCAGTCTGTATCCAGCGATGATTATGCAGAGATCAGCAATCAGGGCGGAGACTTCAGCCTTTCACTGACTGCTACAGAGGATCAGCTGAAAAACATCGGTTCATTCTATCTGAAAGACATCAGTGTAGGAGACGGTGAGGCATCTGCATTTGACTATGCAAAATTAAAAATCAAATCCGTCGTGATCAATGGTAAGACATATGCTATGGCAGAAGACACATACACATATGACACAAGTCTTGAGAAGGGGGCTGAAGATGGACTGTCCAACAATGTGTTTGACTTCTCACTGGTCAATGTATGGTCACAGACACATGTAAAAGATGTAACAGTAGAGTCATGGAACTATAAAGCATATTTCAACAATGTATCTTATCAGACAAATAATAAAGTAACAGTAAACTTCAGCCTGTCTGAGATCAATGGCAGTGTGGCACCGACGGTAGCACCAACAGTGGCACCGACAAAAGCACCAACGGTAGCACCGACAAAAGCACCAACGGTAGCACCGACGGTAGCACCAACAGTGGCACCGACAAAAGCACCAACGGTAGCACCGACAGTAGCACCGACAAAAGCACCAACGGTAGCACCGACAAAAGCACCAACAGTAGCACCAACTACAGGCGAGACTGTGCTCTTTGAAGGAGAAGCAAATAAGAGTTATGAAACAAATGATGCAAGCTGGTTATTAGAGGCAGATGACGATACAGTCATCACACTGAAATACACCTGTAAGGATGCATCCCATGCATACTGGGGTATCCTCGGATGGGGCGCATCTGTCAATGGAAGCTGGGTCAATGGACCATCCTATGCAGCAGCTCCAAATGCATCAGACATTATCACAACGACACTGACAGCAGGAGAATTAAAAGCAGCACTGGGTATCAAGTCAGGATCTGATGTAAGCTACCTGTGTATCTCCGCATACAATGGTGGACAGATCGTGAAGTTATCTGTAGCAGGCAGCAGCGCAGCACCTACCACTGCACCGACAGTAGCGCCAACCGTAGTGCCAACGGTAGCACCTACCGTAGCACCAACCGTAGCGCCGACAGTAGCACCAACGGTAGCACCTACCACAGAGCCAACCAAGACACCGTCTTCTGAAACAGGAACAGTAGAAGCAAAACTGACAGTAACAGCAGATTGGGGTGCCGGCGGACTGGGCAACCTGGTAGTAAAGAACACAACCGGCAAAGACTTCCTGAATGGCTGGGCAGTTACATTTACAACTGATCGCAGCATCGAGTCCTGCTGGAGCGGAACATTAGAGAAACTCGGAAACAATACATACAAGATCACATGCCCTTCATGGAACAAAGAACTGAAAGCAGGGGAAAGCCTGGCACTGAACTTCCAGTTAGGAGGTGGAAGTGCGACGCCATCCCTTACCAATGTTTCATTGAGTGCTAATTAGGATATCGCCGTACCAGTCAGTTGACCTACGGTATATCAAAATCACGTTTTCTTAATTATAGTTTGTTTAGAATTAATTCGTTTGCCATTTTATTGGGGGCTTTGCGCCGGGTTCGGTGCAAAGCCCCTGCTTTTCATTGCGAAAGTCATGTGGTAAAATGGGAATGGTTATTATAAGAATGGAGGTTATTATGGTTAAGCATATTATTTTATGGACATTAAAAGATGAGTATTCTGAGGAAGAGAAAGTACAGATCCGTGCAGGGATTAAGGAAGGTCTGGAGGGATTAAAGGGACAGATCCCCGGGATGATCGATATCTCCGTGCGGACAGACTATCTGCCGAGTTCTACGGTCGATGTGATGCTGGATTCTACCTTTGAAAGCGCAGAGGCGCTGAAAGGCTACAGCAAGCATCCAAAGCATGTAGCAGTAGCCGATAGTAAAGTGCGCCCATATACGGCGAATCGCGCCTGTATTGATTATGAGGTGTAGAGCATAACTGGCTGCATAGAATAGACAAAAGAATCTGACAAAAATAGGGCTTACGCTGTATCAGAGTGTTTGTAAATCTTAATGCGTTTTGATACAATGATGCTAATGGAAAAAAGGGAGGTATGTCAAATGGCAGAAGAGGAAAATAGCAAGGATTTGATCAGCGTGTTATGGAGCGGAGCGGATATTCTTCGTTCCAAAATGGATGCAAATGAATATAAAGATTATTTATTAGGCATCGTATTTTATAAATATCTTTCAGATTCTTTTTTGATTAAAGTATATGATTTATTGTATGATGAGAAACCGG